>DASQYF010000064.1:0-2947 GCA_035639375.1 Nitrososphaeraceae archaeon | reverse complement strand
AAAGCAACATATTTTATTAATTTATCATATTGGTTTTGATGACAAAGGTAATACTGTTTATCATACTTATGGATAGCAATAGAATATCAAAACAGACTAGTTCAACGCAAGCAATGACTTGTCCATACAAAATATTTGCACTAAATAATTATGCCCAGTGGATACTGTTATATAATGAAATACTAGATTCGAGATATATCTTACATAGTTAAAGGCTCCTATGAAAGTACAAGTATTAATCTATGAGAATAGAGAAATGCCGCTAATCAATTCTGTATTATGCAAAGGACAGTCTCTTCTTTTTAATTGTAGTCCAGTCGTCTACTTCTTTGTTATTCGTCATTTTTATGCCCACCCTGCCAATATACTTCTGCTCTTTTTCTATGAAGATTCTTTTCTCTTGCTATAAGTCAAATGCCAACAATTCTATTGGTTACATCCAATACCCTAGGATTGAATCCATATATATCATGACTATTGTTGGACTCCCTTTAACACATTATTGTATTTAGAATTAGATATTGAGTATTCACTCATTTGGACTTAAATAGACTTGAGGTTTTCGAACTAGGTTTGATATATTGATGTTTGCCAAAAGATAGTTTACTGCTGGTAGGATAAGATCACTTCTATAATCCCAAATTGCATATCCCATGCTAATGCCACGTGGCGCGTTAGTATTATAAGATGTTATTAATGAATATATGAAAGGGCTTAACTCCTCTGCAAACAAGTACAAGTTAGTCATTAATCTGTCCTTCTTTGTTCTGCTGACCAGGGACGATTATAATTTTCATCCTTAAGCTTGAAACCCTTAAATAGTTGAAAATAAACTTGTTTGATTCTATTTTGGTTATCTAATTCAGCTTGTATCCAAAGAGTCTCAAATATTGAAATATTAGAGGAGACAGTTGATCCACTGTTTGAACAAGTGGCCATTCCCATCGCTTCATCAAAAGTCTCCTTAGTATCGTCATTCACTTCTACTGCTAGACAAACGGCTTGGTCTATTATAAGCGTAGTAATTTTATTTTGTAAAGGCTTGCGCATATATTGAATACTTATTTGTTGTGCATATTTTTCTTTCAATTTTTTTTGTAATATTTCTTTTACCGTATTATCGTCATCCATTTGTACTAATATTCTAACTCTTACACCATGTTCTGCTGCTTTTTCCAATAATTCTAATATACCCTCATTCTTTGCACGGCGGAATGTATTAGCTGTAGAATATAATAAGAGTATTTCAAATGTAGCTGATTTAAGAAGATTACGAACAAGCTTCTGTGTTTCAAAAGGTTCTCGAATAGTCTCTATAAATTGTCTTTTATGACTTTCCTCAATTTCTTTTATTCTCTCCATGACTGGAATTGCGTTATTCCAAAGATTATCAAAGAGATATTGCTGCGCCTCTACAAATGACCTGATATTGATATGCAACAGTTTTGCAAGCTGCCCTTCTTCTTCTATTATGTAACCAAGGTAATTGTTTCCATCAGATATTCCAAAGTTGCCTTTAACCCTATCAATATGACCAATATCGACATATCCTACTATCTTTTTAAAGTAGGGCATGTTTTCCTTTGTAACCTCCGTAACGAATCTTAATCTTATGCCCTTGTCTTTCAGCTGAATTATCTTGTTCCACAGCGGCCCGCTATCTAGGACTGATGGTCCAGTATGTTCAAAACAACAGTCGAGTGTTTTCTTCATTCCCGAAATAATCTGTAGTGTTAAGTTGACTACGTTTTCAGAGCCATTTGCTACTTCCATCTGTTCAGAGGCCATATTTGACGGTGCTGTCAAATAAGTTCATAGCTACTAATAAGTCTGAAAAATATAAATCCATATGGAAGGTTCTCTGAACTAAGAATCAACTGTTTGTAATACAGATAGAAGAAGATTTATCCTTTTTGACTAAATTTATATTCAATCATGATTTATGTCAGGTTTTTAGTAATGATTGAGATACGACCCAATGGCTGTTCCGAACTATCATCCGCCTTAGTTTATTAACAAGATTATTACTATATTATACATGAGTTTCAAAAAATAATAAAAATTTCAATGACAAATTATTTAAATACGATATGTCATTATGCTCATACATTGCCAATCTTTCTTGATGTCCATAAGGTCCCGTTTTCAGAAGACAATTTAAAGGAGCTCTGTGGATCACCTACAGATGAATTCGGTGTTAGACACGTAAATTTATTTTATAATAAAGAGGCTAATGTATGTTTCTGTCTGCTCGATGCTCCAAATCAAGATGCAGTCGAAAAACATCATACAAAAGCTGACATTAAATGTGAATGGATTACTGAAGTAATGATGGCTGCTGAAAATCAGCAATCAGTACGAAGTGATAACAACACATAAAATTAGACTAATGCTTTTTTGTATTCAGAATTAATTCATGTTTCTCTTTATCTTCATTGAATAACCCTTGTAATTATTATGATATAAATATACATACATACATACACATACGCTGATATTACTACTGTATATATTATTCTCCTCTGTTAAATTTCATTGTCCTGTTTATTTACCTCAGGTCTAATTGGTGTAACTTATCTATTGTTTCTTCTTCATCTTAACCGATCTTTACTATTGGGCTATTGTGATATTAAAGTTAAATTCAACATTTGAAAGATTACCTATGTGTATTGGTTCTTATGCGTGCTTCCTTAGAATATGGCTCAGATGACAATATATGTTCAATGTTAAATAGACAAATAAAAATCAAAACAAATTTGTTTTTGACATTGAAAAAGGAAATAATCTTAATTACGCTTTACCTCTTTTCTTCTCCCTCTTCCTTACCTCTTTTAACCTTAACTTTTTCACTCTTTACTTCTTCAGTTACTGTACGAGTTTCTATAACTGGTTTCTTCCTAATAATAACTTCTTCCTTGACGTACGGCTGCTTTGAAATTTCTATTTC
>DASQYF010000063.1:0-3544 GCA_035639375.1 Nitrososphaeraceae archaeon | reverse complement strand
TCTTTGCTAACCCAGCCAGAGTCAATAGGTTTTTGATTATCATATAGCATCTTATGGAACTGCCAAAACTTTCTCTGATCATTTGTACATTGAGCTGCAAGTGAGGCACCCATAGAATCAAATCCACGATTAGGTAAATGTTTAAAGACCAAGGCAACTTTACCTGACTGAATATAGGTTTGGTTAATTAGTGGTTCTGTAGCTTTTACATACCTTGCACATAAATAACATTGAAAGTCACTAAAATCAATTATAGTTATAGGAGCTGATGGATCTCCTAAATATGGAGAATCTTGATTTATCAAAGTTGATAACGATAGATCGCCTTTTTGTTGTTGTATAGCTGCATACACAAAATGAGAACCTTCAATAGCATGAGGAAAGAAAGAAAATGAAAATAGAATAGTGGTGAAAGCCATATACAAGACGATAACAACCGATGCTGATGATGATAACAACAACAAGATTTTAGTGATCTTACTATGCTTTAGATTTTCTTGTTGCTTTTTCTCCTCCTTCCCCTGCAGCAATCGCATTACTAATACTAACTAAATACGAAAAGTTTGGTTATAAAATGCTTGCCTGCACCATACTTAAAAGTAATATACTTAAAAGTAATCTTTACTCATCATTCAATACACAACTAATTTACAAAATAATCTTCCCATTTTATTACTCACTTCTGATTCTGACATAACGCAGTACCAATATGTCACTTACACTGCTGATGTTTACTTTAGTCGATATTTAGTATAGTATCAAAGAGAACCTTATTTTTCTAGAGGTTCTAACTTTGTTAGTAATTCGTTGTATCTTTTTACCAGTTCGAAATTTTTACTTTGTTCATGTCGATCTCTAGATTCGGTAATACAATTGATTATATCTCTTAGTTCCTGTTCATTCAAAGTGTTCTGTTGAGTTCCACTTGTAATAATTATTTTAGAAACCAACTAATCATAACCTCCACGACTGCTCATACCTTTGCTTGTCGAGTCAGAGAGATGATATTAAAAATCAATGACTCTACTAGACCTTTTAGTTCTAAACCTTCTTGTTCTGCTAATTGCTGTTGAACACATATTAATGATAACATGGTTAATACTTACTCTATAATACTTGCTCCTTTGTTATATACACACCTACTAATAATATGTGCTGCACAGAGGTATCAAACATAGACAAGAATAGCAATCGCTCCAACACTCTCAGGAGACATTAATAAAATAGCCACCTCTTGGTCATAGGTAGAATGCAGACTGGCAAAAGATTGTTATATATCCAGAGGCTTAAGTATTAGATCGGCCCAACGATAACAAACTAATTTACGCTAATATCGTGGTATATAAACCGCAATTCTGGCTTACTGACAATAAATCGTATTTTGTGATTCAATAATCAATTCTTACATTTTCTTGAATATAATAATTACCAAACTTCATATTTTCTTTTCAATTTTTGCGCTATTCTGATTTGAATGGAGCTAAATACATGAAATATGTTACAATAATTATATAAAAAATAAAGCTATTTACAGAAAAAGTAATATAGTATTATCTATAAGATTATAATATGACGAGTGCAACGATGAATCAGAATGTATCAACAAAAAAAATTGGTAGCTATACTAGCAATAAACGAATCCAATACTCTTGTGGATGCAGATATTCATTTAACCATCAAATACTATTAGAGCATGTTTGTTCAGAACATGAAAGAGAACTAATTACTCATAATGGCTGATATGCTTTTTAAAAAGTTAAAACTCTTATAATTTGCTACTGTATTACTTTTTCGGTTTACTTTTTCTTTCTTTTATGCTATTGTGTATAGACAAGCGAGAAACGTTACAGTAAGTAATATTTCATTTATATCAATAAACAACTCCTATTACAAACACAGTGTTTTAACGTCAAATGTAGAATATCGTTGTAGCTACAATAAAAGCAATCAATAATCCTAGTATCTTTTATATCTATCTGATCTCTTTTTGTCTATGATTAGTTCCTAAACAATAATAATAATAATAGAAGAGACAATGAATATCATGTCATCTGCAGATATGCTCTTCCAAGGGAATGGTTGTAATGTTGGAATATTCTGTATAGGAACAGAATTTAGGTGTCGATTCTACTAAAGGTAGCCTCTTATTTTCTCGCAACTATAGTCATAGAAGATATCTTCTATCTATTTCGGTAAGTGCTGCTGCAGAGATAAAAGAAATCGCCTCGATTTATATTATTCACTAAATCTAGACAGCATCACTACACTCTAATTATTTATTTGATTCAAAAATAAACTCTAAATATTGCATCATATAATAAAGACTAAATAGACGAAAAAATATTTGTTTATCCCAAGAGAGAAAAGTTAATACCTTTTCGTATTGCTAATTACTCGTATTTTGAAAACTATATCTTTAATTCTTTAGGTACAAATTCCATGCTATCTGCCACTAGTGTCACTTACTAATGTATGACAGCATTTAATACGTTTGCTTGAATAAGATTTTATAATCTGCCAATGCAACATATTCTGTAATGCTATTGAAGTAGGGAATGATGATACGTTGTGTTTAGCTCTTCTTCTTCTTCACTATATTCAATTAGTTAATGTATGTTCGTTTAATATTTCTCTGTTACTTCTTTTCTTGCCTATTAGATTTTTGTCCTTATTATCTCCTTCCCTTCTTCTTCCACTATACCATAAAACTCCAAGTAACCCCAATGTTCCTCCAAGAACTCCAAGGCTGACTCCAAGACATTCTGTTGTCATAATACTCTATAATAATATAGAAACACTATTTCTTTAATTTTACGGCATAAGGACATTAGGAAGCTATCTTAAATATACAAAGAATATCTTTTTGGAGTAAGTTCTGATAATGTGGCAGTACATTTAGGCCATTATTGAAGCTAATGATGCTATTGCTGATGGAACTAAGAATTGGCGGGAGAAGAATATTAAAAGAAGGAATAAAACAAAAGAAAATAAGAAAAAATTAATTATTATCGTTATCATAGTACCTTTCGAGTGAAGACATTAGGGAGGCTTTAAAAAAGATAGTTCATAACTGTCTGAATCTATTATGAGTAAGGACGTTTTGCTGATATATCTGTAATCTTATTTTGCCAGGGTTGAAAATGCCTTTAAAATTAAAAATTGCCTGATACTAGTACATATTAGAGTAGAGCCAATTATTAATTATTTATCATGAAATTCCTTAAACGATATTGATCTATTGTAATTGATTTTTTTTGTCCAGCTTGTATCGAGTAAATACATTATATATCATACAGGGAATTTAAGTGTAGATTCTTCAAGTTCCAGAATAGGTATGTATAATGACTGTGTATCAGTACCAATGTTGTCTGCGAAGCTGAATTGGCCGGTCAATCTTTTTAATTCAATGAATTTCTTAATTGGTTTTTCATTCAATACAATGTAATGGATTATAGTACTGGCAATAGCTCCTGTCTGGATGAATAGTATTTGTTGATTATTGTAGTTAATATGATAAAGCATTGGAGTTAGACCCATAGCTGAT
>DASQYF010000062.1:0-4927 GCA_035639375.1 Nitrososphaeraceae archaeon | reverse complement strand
GGAGAGAAGTTCAAGACTGCTAGCGTAATAATAATAATATTAATAATAATA
The DNA here is from genome assembly GCA_035639375.1 of Nitrososphaeraceae archaeon. GTDB lineage: Archaea > Thermoproteota > Nitrososphaeria > Nitrososphaerales > Nitrososphaeraceae > JAJNBK01. Next base: position 4,876 of record DASQYF010000062.1, on the reverse strand, counting down.
ATAAATATACTTTTGTCCGTGAATTAATATATATATCTATCTATATCCAAAGCAATATTTGATTTTAGATTAAAAATACGCTATTTGCTAAAAGGCATGTAAAATATATTATACTAAAAAATATTATAAAAATATGCATAATAAAATAGCACATTCCGCTGAACATGCTTTTATCGGATCACTTCAAAAGTTAATAGGCAAAACACTAAATGTTAGAAAGGTAGAGCATCGTAAAAATGATAATAGTGTATTTATTACAATTCCTAATCTTGATTTAGAATTAATAATCAGAGCAGAATCAGAAGTGAATTCTCTTATTAATATGGGAAGAAAAATAATAACGCATTGTTTTGAATCATTAACTGAAGCAAAGAAACATTTGCCTAGTCTCCGGGCAAATGAAGAGCGGATAACTGGATCCAATCTAGTAAGAGTAGTAGAAATTGAAGGCCATGACTTATCTGCTTGTGCCATGGAACATGTTGCGAATCTCCATGAATGCAGTTTCTTTTTAGTAACTAGACTATCTAAAAATGGTAACGAATATGAGATTAATTTTGTAGTAGGGGAGGAGGCAAAAGAGACTGCAATTGTATTGTCGTTAAAACTGCTGAAGATTTGCGAAGAGGTAGAAGCAAACTTTAACACAGTTGAGAATACAGTGAGAAAGCTAAAAACAGAAAGTGAAATATGCCTTGACAAATTAAAAAATCTAACCCAAGAAAAGCTTAATAAGATAATACCATACAATAATGAGCATACTAAAATAACTATTATTAGTGGTATATTTTCCGATTTGCTAGATGATGAAATTCGTATATTTGCAGGAAGAAAAATTGCTGAATCTAATATCGTAGTTATTGTTGCTAATATAAATCATCATTCTGATGATACAGCGAGTATTGTTTTTGCAAGAAATGAAGCCTTAGTGAATATTGATTGTAATAAATTATTTAGAGAAATATCCTCTGAGGATGGACGAGGTGGAGGAAAGCCTCATTTTGTTACAGGTGTAGTTAACAAAGAAAGAGTAACTGATATTGTAAATAACATTATTGCCAGATTATGAATCCTAGTTTGTAACTATATGAATTATTTCTCCAAGTTACTATAAAAAACAACAACTACTACTAACAATAAAGAGATGAAAAACTCTTTTTCATAAAACGATAATAGATAGCAATAGATACACAAGCAACTGTTAGTTGAAGAATATGATGACACTACTAAAGTAATTCTATTGGTTGTTTTAGGTACACTATCCATATAAATATACATATACTTTGTTCATACTGAACATCTTCAAAAAATAATAATAAAACTAGTTATATATTTAAATTGTTGTGATTTTGGTTGTTTTATCAGGTTTGAACCTATCCCACATTGAACCAAATATTATACCTATCATTCCCCAAAATATACTCATAGTTAATGCACTTGAAATTCTGAATCCTTGTACTAAATCCATTGGTACAGTTGTTATTTTATCAGGATTAGGCGGAAGGGCAAGGTAAGCGCCAGTAATTATCGCTGCATAAATTAGTGGAAATACAATATTTTTAGTTATCCTTGGCAATTTGTTTCCAAGTGTTCTATACATAAATGCTATGGCTAAGGCGCTGAATCCAGATATGGCAATAAATGTAATATATAGAGACTGTCTATAGTATATTGTTTTTGGATCACCCACTGCAGGTGGATTTGCAGGATACTTTAATGCAGGAATTATGAATAACACAAGACACATTATTCCGGCCAAAGTTAATGCTTTCTTCTTATTATTTGAACCCGGTAGTGACGTTTTATTATATATAAAGACTATTCCAAACAATGCTGATAGCGATGTACCAAGTATAGCTCCAGCAGCAATTTCTCCACCTTTCTGCCATATTCGATATCCTGCAAGTTCAGATGGGTTAATTACTTTGCCATCTGTGACTTCTGTTTCTATGTTTATTGCCCTGTCGATATATGGTTCTACGAGACCTTGATTAATTATTGCTAGTATAGTTCCAGAGATTGCACCAGAAATCAGAGTTATTGCAAGAAAGATAAGTGTCTTCATTTTTTTATTGGCGTTTACATACCTATACTACTACTACTAGTGACATGGGAATCCTGCAGCATGTCTCATGTCATGATAGAACTCATGCATCCACATTGTATCAAACGCCTGTTCTCCTTGAGCTAGACTGAAAAGATTACCTTGATCATATCCTACAATGAACACTCCGAATACCAATATTCCTAATAGTACTCCGATTGCTAACTTTGGTATTCCATTAATATCCTTAGTAATTTGTTTACTACTTAACATTTAGCATCTACACAAAATGCTATTATTTAAATTATAGGTTAGTTTATCCAATGTAAGAGTTTTTATTTTGTATGAATAGTAATGCATGAATAGCTTTACGGAAATACAATTAAATTTATTCAATGTGTTGTAAAAGCATAAAATAATGCATCAATATGTCAAAACGCTTGAAAACATTTCAGGCAGGTACGCACCTAGTAGAGTTCTTTCCTTTGATATGGTACATGTATTCAAAGCATTACAGCTTATGAAAAATAGAGGACACGTAAGTAGAGATTTACTATGTCATGAACTGGATCTTGGAGAAGGCACAATAAAGACATTGCTAAAACATTTGAAAATGCATGATATGATAAGATCTACTAATGCTGGAACAAAAATGACTAGTAAAGCTATCACGATATTTTCGGAACTACTATCCAATATTCCTATAGAAACGAATATTCCAAAGTGTTCTATTGCATTAGGTAAATTCAATTACGTAGTTTTGCTAAAACAATTTAGTTTCGCCATAAAGTCAGGAATAGAACAAAGAGATTCTGCTATAAAAATGGGGGCATTAGGTGCTACTACCATGTTGTTTAAAGAAGGGAAATTTGTAATGCCTGACAGTAATTATGAGTCAATGAAGAAAGAACCATTTATTCACAGGTTGTTGATTGAAAAATTAAAACCAGAAGAGAATGATATTATAATAATAGGAAGTGATGACTTGTCTGAGAAAACAGCAGAGCTTGCTGCAAAGAGTGCTGCCCTATTAACGATTATGAATCATGAGAAACATATGTAGTAGTTTATATAATGAGAGGTTGGTGATATTATTATTTCTTTTTTATTGTTGTTTTGTTGTTGTTGTCGCTGATCTTGATTATTATTGTTATATCATCGTCAGTAATGGTATTGATATTAAAACAATTAGTAGTAATAGGGGCGTAGTATTATACTAAATTGTTTATAATTATATTCTAAAATCCAAGTTAGATTGTTTATCCAAATTAGCAGGATCTTTACGTAGCATAATCTCTTTTATAAGCAAATATTTAGGCAAAGCTATGTATATGTATTTTATGTGGTATTAGCACTGCGTTATGAATATTATTATATCGTAAAAATTAGATATTAAAGAACAATTATAACAACCACTGCATTATCCTACTCTTTTCAAAATCAAGTTTCTTTCTATATGATTCTTCTGAAGGTGGTTCAAGCCTTGTAATTGGACCTGTTATATCATAAAAGTCAGCAGTCAAATAACCTGCTTTTTTACTTCCTATTTCCATAAAACAAAAACCTCTACCATCAAATTTTACATTATGTAATTGATTTGTAATTTCGTCAATAATTTGGTAGCTAACTGACTTTGCTTGACCTTCTGCAAAAATTCCAGCTTTAGGAATAATGGCCATTTGGTCAACCTTAATTTCTGTTACGTCTCCTATTGCAAAAACATTTTCATATTTTGTTTTAAGACTAAATTTGTCAACATCAATCCAATTTTGTCCCTCTTCTATCAAGCCAGAACTTTTTATAACTGCAGGAACTTTATGCGGTGGAATTCCTATTAGCAAATCATAATTTGTTTTATTTCCATTTTCAAATTCTATTATTTCTTTGTCTAGTACTTCTTTTATTTTATGCAGTGGATGGAAGTTAATATGGTTATCATTAAGCAAGTTGACAATATCTTGACTTAATTTTGGTCCAGCAACAGGTAATGCAATTGGAGTAGGTGTATAGAGATCAATATCAATAGAATCTCTCGTTCCATTTTTAACTAAAATATCGTTGATAAGTAAAGATGCTTCATAGGGAGCTGGTGGACATTTATAAGGAATATTTGTTATAAAGATTGCTACACGTCCACTTTTTAATGCAAGTATTTTTTCTCTTAGTTTTGGAATTTGCTCGGCATCATATAGATTAAATCCTCTATTGACTACAAATCCACTAATTTCTTTTGGTGCAAGTTCTGCACCTAATGCTATTATCAAATAGTCATATTCTAATTTATCATTTGATCTGGTTCTAATGCTTTTTTGAAAGATATCTATTGTTGTTACTTCGTCATTCAGAAAAGTTATTTGTTTATTTTCAAGTTTGTTCAAAGCAACCTGAGACTCTTCCAATCTTCTAATTCCACTTAGAATCCATAAATTTACAAGCCCCATCATAAAAAATTCCTTTTTATCAACAACTACAATTTGATGCTCTGGAGAAAGATTTCTTCGCAACAGATTAGCCGCAGTCAATCCTCCAAAGCCTGATCCTAAGATTAAAATACGTTTTCCTGTTGATGCAGTCAAATAATATTATCTGCATAATAATTGAAGCTTACGTAAAAAGATTGTTGTGTTTTAAGAATACCAAAAAAACAACAGTAGTAGCAAGAAGATATTTCAAAGAGACCTATTCATTTATTTGATGTATATATAGTCGAAGAGCCTATTATTTAGGATGACGAGTACTTTGAATGTAAGATGATATCACAATGTAAGGGAAAAATAACAATAATAACAATAATAACAATAACAATAATAACAATAATAACAATAACAATAA
>DASQYF010000061.1:0-24784 GCA_035639375.1 Nitrososphaeraceae archaeon | reverse complement strand
TTTTACAACAGCCATAAGAGATCTTATGTTCTAAAGATCTGTGTGTATGATGATAGAATAGGAAAAAACACGTAGGCAACATTTGTCATATTATAAGAATATTAAAGTCAAAGCGTAGATATATGACAGCTTTATTAATGCTAATTATGCTAATAGAAAATATTTTCTTATCCCAATATTTATGATTTAATTAATACGTCTTCCATATAATAATTTGCTAGTATAACATTTGCTGAACATTTTGATGAATCGCGATGTTTGAACTTGTATCAGACGGATATATGTCCTTTCAATAAGTGAGATCGCAATTTACAAATAGTTCAAATGAGTAATGTACCTTTCACAATCGCTATACGAGAAGATGGAGAACTAATAAAGATCCTGAAGATATAGAAGATTAAGAATAATTAAAATCTATGAGCAAGGATATCTGATATTGCAACATATTTGTTGAAAAAACAAGGAAACGATTTTGTCGTATCAATTCTGACTCTCGAGCCTTTCTAATTGATTGATATCCTACTGCAATGAAGCTCTGAACAAACTATTCGAAGAAATCGTATATATATGTATGTATATAGATACTAATAACACTTTCTACTTAACAAAAATGTTATTCCTATTTATACCATATCTATTTTTTTGTCTTATTCTTTATTGCCCATTGTTGGTACAATTCTATCAATTGGACAATGTCATCTGAATCCTCTGAATATGTAATTATAACACCGAATTTACCCTTACTATCATGTCCCCTTGCAAAATAACCCCAGTATCTATCCGGCAGTCTTTCAAAATTTGATTTATTCATAGCAACACCCATCAAATTTTCGGCGACTATATTGACAACCTTGATCGCATCATCTGCTTCAATCATTATCATCCTAATAGTAGAATTAAGCTATCATAACATCTTTTGCATTCTGAGATAATCGGACAAAAATCTTACTGTAATCATCTTCTGTTCTATTCTAAAATATTATATAACAAAAGATATTAAATAAAGAAGCTTGAACACGTAGATCTCAAAGCAGAAAAAAATTTTCTTAACATTGATGATAACAATGGATATTCGATTATTGAACATATAATATGGTCCATAAGATTCTAAGGTTATTGGAGGAAATATGAAATATTGTTCTATTTTTCTAATTTGACCTATTGATAAACTAGGTTATATTATCACAATTTAACTGTATACGTAAGATAATTATGTATAGATAAAGAATAAGCCTACTAAACTCATACTTTCTATCATTGGAAGAGCTTGCTGAGGAATAAGCAGAGTTGTAATAGTATGACATTCATATCAAGTGAAATTTGGCTACTCCCATTCATCAAGGTAAAGTCTTTGTGTCTCTGTCATTGTATCAATTTCTATATTCATTGCAGTCAGTGCATATTTGGCAACACTTAGATCTATTTCATTTGGTACAGGATAAACCTTGTTCTGCATCTTATCATAATTTTTTGAAATGTAAATAATTGACAATAATTGATTTGCAAAAGATAATGCCATTACTTCTGGTGGATGTCCTTCAGCACCAACTAGATTGACTACTCTTCCTTTAGATACAAGATATATTTTCTTACCAAGAATATTGAAGCAATCAACGTGGGTTCTAACTGCCACAGGAGATTTATCTTGAGAATAGAGGTATTTTATATCAATTTCTCTATCAAAATGACCAGCATTGGTTAGGATAGCGCCGCTCTTCATCTTTTTAATATGTTCCTTACGAATAACATTTGTCTGACCGGTACAAGTTATAAATATATCACCAACAGAAACAATGTCATATAATCGCTTTACGTTAAAACCGTCCATATTTGCTTCAATTGCTTTTATGGGATCAATCTCTGTTATAGTAACGATCGCCCCCATACCTCTAGCTCTTGCGGCAACTCCTTTACCTACCCAACCATAGCCACATACTACAATTTGTTTTCCTGGTATGAATAGTGATGTAGTCCTTATAATACCGTCTAACGTGCTTTGACCTGTTCCATATCTATTATCAAACATATGTTTTGTATAAGCATCGTTGACTGCTATTACAGGATACATTAATTTTCTTCTTCTCTCTAATGCTTTCAATCTCTTTACACCAGAAGTTGTTTCCTCAGAACCTCCAAATATTTTCACTTTGGCTTTATTAGCAGCAATGTGTAAATCGGAGCCATCATCAGTTATAATGTTAGGTTGAAACTTCAGGACAGAACCAATGCATTCATCGTACTCTCTTTTTGTTTCGCCTCTCCAGGCGAAGGTGTTTATTCCTTCAGAGGACAGAAATGCCGCAATATCGTCCTGTACAGATAAGGGATTTGCCGAGCACAATGCAATGTCTGCACCGAGTTGTTTTGCCGTCATCACTAAAACAGAAGATTCCTTTGTAATATGAAGGCAAAAACCTATTCTATATCCTGCAAGAGGCTTTTTATTTACATTTTTAATTTTGATCTTATCAAGTATTGACATATGATCGAGAGCCCATCTGTATGATAACTTTCCATTCTGCGCTAGCCGAAAATCTGCTATTTTGTAAGACAATTGAGGATACAACGTATAAGATATAAAAAAAGTAAGGGGAAATGGAGAGAACCAACTATGATTCGTATTGAAATCATCTTGTTTATGAATATCGAGCAGAGCAGCCTTTTATTGTAAGAGCCTATAATGCAATAGATCTCTTAGTTGTCATGAATGAATTGCCATTCGTAGCTGCAGGCTGTCCTCCTGTGTATTTGGTTAGAAATTAAATATAGGGTATATCAACAGGTATCTTAAACTCTATTTATAATAACTTTAGACTCATCTTCTTACATTTATTCAGAGACGATCTGTAACGGCTGTCAAAATAAACATATAATTTTACATGATTGTAGTTATTCTGGCAGAAGGATAACTTAAAATCAGTCAGATTCTGACCAATTTCTAGTGGAACAAAAACCATATTATCAGATTACAAGTGCTATAGTTACCAGTGCTCTTCCTTATGCTAATGGCGAAATTCATCTCGGCCATATCGCATCTACATACTTGCCGGCAGATATTTTTGCAAGATATTCGAGACTTGATGGAAGAGAAATATACCACGTTTGTGCCTCTGATGATTTTGGAACACCAGTGCTAATCAAGGCTGAAAAAGAAAATAAGACGCCTTCTGAATATGTGGATGCTTGGAATAAGCGAGATTATGCTGATTTTAATTCCTTGGGAATTTCCTTCGATTTTTTTTCTAAAACCAGTTCAAAAGAAAATATAGAATTTGTTCAATATGTATTCAAGAAACTTAATGATAATGGTCACATTTACAAAGAGGAAGTCATTCAGTTCTATTGTCAATTTGACAATAAATTCTTGCCAGATAGATATGTCATGGGAAAATGTCCTAATTGCGGGGCAGAAAATCAATATTCTGATCTGTGCGAAAAATGCGGTCGTGTTCCATCTCAAATATTGGATCCGGTATGCGGTATATGCGGAAGATCACCAATAAAAAAGAGTAGCACGCATTACTTCTTCAAACTTTCAAACTTCTCCAACCGGCTCAAACTATGGTTGAAAAACAATGAGAATCTTCAACGCGATGTAGCTAACTATGTAATCAATTGGATTGATGAAGGACTTAAAGATTGGGATATAACTAGAGATTTATCATGGGGTGTTGCGATACCTTTATCTGAAGCAAAAGGAAAAGTATTCTATGGATGGTTCGATAACCATCTTTGTTATATTTCTACTTTCTTAACATTTTTTCAAAAATCAGGGAGGAATGGCAAAGAGTTTTGGAATAACTCAGAAATCTATCACTATATAGGTAAGGATATAATTTATCATCATTATTTATTTTTACCTGCAATGCGCATGGGATTAGATGAGGAGTACAAACTACCTGATTATCTTCCTACCCGAGGACATTTAATGCTTCACAATCAGAAAATTTCTAAGAGTAGAAGTTGGTATATTGGTTTAAGGGAGTTTGTATCTGCATTTAACCCAGACTATTTGCGATTCTATCTAGCATCAATAACACCTTACTCGCAATCTGATATAAATTTCGATTGGACCTCATTCTTTGAAAAAATAAACAATGAACTTATAGCAAATATAGGGAATTTTGTTAATCGCGCATTAACATTTACTCAGAAAAAATTTAATGGTAAAGTTCCACAGCCAACCAGCTATGATATAGAAGATCTGTCAGGTATAGACGAGATTAAGAGTATATCTACTGAGGTTGGTTCTCTGTTATCTCACAATGAATGTGATAAAGCATTGAAGCGTATTCTGAGATTTACCACTCATTTTAATCAATATTTACAGAAAAAAAAACCATGGTCTAATATCAATCAGGCTCCAACTACTATGTATATTGCCGTAAATGCTGTTAGATCTATTGCTATCATGCTCGAGCCCTTTATTCCGTTTTCTAGCGAGAAGATTTGGTCCCAATTAGGTATGTCTGGAACTGTACATGACCAACAATGGCAATCTCTATCAGAATTGCAAATTCCTGCAGGCCATGATCTTGGAACTATTAAAGTTCTTTTTCGTAAAATTGAATTCTCCGAGATTGAAGAACAAAAAGCAAAATTAGGAAAAAGAGATGAATGAGAAATCAATACGTGGAATAATGGTGGGACGTTTTCAACCTTTTCATAAAGGACATCTTTCCCTAGTAAAACAGATATTGGAAGATTGCGATGAAGTAATAATTGCGATAGGAAGTGCACAATATAACTATATCTTTCAAGATCCATTTACTGCCGGCGAGAGACTGTTAATGATACACAAGGCCTTATCAGAAGCACAGATAGACCTTAAAAAGTGTTATATTGTACCGATTATCAATGATGAAAATAATGCAAGATGGCTTGCGCATTTGAGATCAATGGTTCCCCCTTTTGATATTTTATTTTCTGGCAACGAATTTGTTAGGACCCTTGTTGGAGAACACGTTAAAATTAAGAAGCCTGAATTTGTATCGAAAAAGTACTACAATGGAACTTATATACGGAAAACAATATCAAAAAAGGACAATTGGAAGAAGTTAGTTCCTAACGGAGTTGCTGAAATAATTGAAGAAATAGGAGGAGTGGCAAGGATTAAGATGCTATTGCATTCTTATAGTTATCCGCAAAGATGGTAAATTTTCGCAGGCCATACAGATCTTGTCCTCTTTGTCCTAACTGTGGCTCGAAAAAATTCAAGGTTTTAGAACATTTTCAGGAAAGGGTCATTATAGAATGTCTTAAATGCACTAAAAGGATCTGTATCTAATATCGACAATTTATGATTGGTTACTCGAGAGTTATTAAGACTCCAAATAAACAAATACTAAAGAGAAAATCTATTTACTGAATGCCTTAGTTAGAATCGTAAAGGTGTTATAAAAGCCTCGATTATCGTATATGTATTCGGATCTAGTTTGTCCATAACAGCGCATATATATACCAATTTCTCACTCATGCTTATGACTGCTAAAACATGGCTCGATGATGAAGTCAATCTTGGTTCAATTATGGATGAAACTATTGCAGTAATAGGATATGGTATTCAGGGTCGAGCACAAGCCAATAATATGAAAGAATCTGGTCTAAACCTAATAATTGGTTTAAGAAAGTATGGCAATTCATGGAAATTGGCTCAGGACGATGGTCATAAAGTAATGGAGATTGGTAAGGCCGCAGATACGGCTGACATTGTTCACATTTTAATCCCAGATATGGAGCAAGCCGATATATATAGAAGAGAGATAGCTCCATATATTAGAGAAAATAAGGCAATAAGCTTCTCTCATGGAGCTGCTGTTCACTGGAAGTGGATAGAAGCTCCAAAGAATATTGACGTCATTATGGTGGCCCCTAAAGGACCAGGGCAAAGGGTCCGCGAGTTATATTCTGAGGGTTTTGGTACGCCGTCATTAGTAGCTGTATTCCAGGATTATACCAAGAAGGCATGGAATAGAGTATTGGCTATGGCTAAAGGCATTGGTAGCACTAGACCAGGCGTAATTCAAACAACTTTTAAAGAAGAAGTCGAGACAGACTGGTTTGGAGAACAGGTGGACCTATGTGGTGGTGCTCCCTCATTAGTCTTGCATGCATTCGAAACTCTAGTTGAGGCAGGATATCAACCAGAAGTTGCGTATTTTGAGTGTCTTCACGAATTAAAATTAATTGTTGATCTAATTCATAAATATGGCATTACAGGAATGTATAACCGTGTTAGTGAGACTGCCAGATATGGTGGATTGACTAGGGGACCGAAGATAGTTGACAAAGATTCAAAAATAAAAATGATAAACGTCCTTAAAGATATTCAGTCTGGAGAATTTGCAAAAGAGTGGGTTGAAATTTATAAGAAAGAAGGTAAAGCCTCATTTACTGGATATATGAAAGAGATTGAAGAACATCATATAGAAAAAATAGGAAAAGGCATACGTAAAATGATGTGGCCAAATGAATGAATTTTGAAGGAAACATCATTTTATTATAAGGTTCGGCTTGACAAATTTTCTTATTGTATTGTGTCCAAACTGCTAATATATTATAAGAGACATACTGCTCCTCTTGATGACTACTACTAACAGAATTATTAATAAATTTCATATGAAATACCGGCGTATATAATTTCAATGAGATGATCGAATTTCTCCATTCGTCAGACCAAATTTGCATTCTAATATTTCGATATACTTGATATTACAGTAGTTTATTTTCTTTTATAGAAGTCTATGGACATAGGTAAATTTCATTGTCGAAGTTATAGTTTCTCTTTAAAGCAGCCATTGATGAAATTAATATCCAAATCATTTTCACATGGTCATAATTATAAGATATTACTGTCAGATGCAAATCATACAGGCTCGTAGATGATATAAGAAAATATTAAGGACATGAGAAACGAAAACAAAAAGGAAAAAGAAGGAGAGAAAATAAAATATAAGAAACAGAAGCATAAGAAAAGAAGATGGGATGCAATCGTAGTAGGAATTGGAATGACAACTGCATTTGTTATAGTATTAATGAAGCTAACCGGCTATTGGCCTTGTGAAATTCTCTCTTTACATATTGAAGAGATATCGTGCGACAAGTCTATTCAGGATAACGTGATGTCGATAGCAAATTGGCTTCAGAATGACCTCTTTGATCACTTCTGAGCACAATCTCTTCAAAGTATCGGATTATTGTAATTTCAGAAACAGTGGGCTTCACAATATCTTTTCCATTTATAATGTCAATAATCATTGCAGGAAAATTTGCCCCTGCCAATGTTGTAAATATCGTTCCGCCTCCAAACCTTGGATTTATTTCAATTATCTTAAGAATATGTTCCGCGGACTCCTTCATCTGAATACAGCATGGACCTCTAATCCCTACGTGTTTTGCAATATTCATACACTCTCTTTCAGTATTTGGATCGTTTACGATTCTTCCTTTCGTGGAAACCCCAGCCTTAGTTTGTATACGGAGTCTAGGGACAGCCATAATAGGTTGTTTATTCATATCAGACAGTACATCTATTGTATATTCGTTACCAGGAAGATATTCTTGAAATATCATATCATCAAACTTTGAGGTTACATATTTTAGATCGAACTCATCTTCAATTTTGATAACGTTTCTACTACCTTTTCCGAACCGTGGTTTTGCAATTATAGGAAATTCTCTAATCCTCTCTGGTTGCATAGTCGTAAAGGGATGTTCAAAGCTACTAGAAAGGGCCTCAAAAGTTAGCATCTTATCACGACAAATTTCAAGGCTATCTCTATCGCTTACTATTGCTTGTGCTCCTATCTCTGCTAATTTCTTACGATTTTCGCTATATGGATAAATATCGAAGCCTGAAGTAGGTAAAAGAGCATCAATATTATGTTTTTTTATGATTTTTAAAAGTTTATCCACAAAAGAGTCGTTCTCCGCTTCCGGAACCTCCTCACTAGCATTAGCCATGAAGAATCCAGCAGATAAAGAGCTTGAATCTGTAGCAACAATTTTTCCCTTATAGTTAGCCATCTTTAAAGATTTTATTGCGTTTATACCTGCAGGGCCGGATGCCCCTGGAACGAGAACAACTGATATCATTAACTTACGTAAAGTACATAACCAATACTTATATTCGTTATAATTGGATTACTTTTGAACATTTACTTCTTTCACAATCATAAAGTTGAAATTTCACTAACGAGAATTCAATAATAGACTATTGAATCTTAAAGAAGATTATCACGTCCACTGCAATTATAATGATCATTCTGCACCGGATCTCACAATCAAAAATGCTATAAGACAGGCAGAAAGAATTGGCTTAGAAACTCTTGCTTTTACTGAGCATGTAAGGAAAAATTCAGAATGGATCCCTAAGTACCTTAAGGAGTTAAAGTTCTATGATAAGAATTCTGCGATAAGGATTCTTCACGGATTTGAAGCAAAGATTCTCGAGGATGGTTCAATTGATTGTCCGGAACAATATAGCAGGGATCATTTCTTGATTGCTAGTTTTCATACTAAATACAACAGCAAAAAAATTTGGATAAACGCACTCAAGAAAGCGATTGAAAATCCAGATGTTAATGTTATAGGACATATCGCACCAGAATGCTCATTTTCATTGGAGAGAAGAGAAGTCTATCAATTAGCTTCTTTGATGGTAAAAAATAAAAAGATAGTTGAGCTTAACGCTAAATATCATAGACCACCTAATGATTGGGTAGTAATATTAAAGAAAAAAGGCGTTACATTACATCTTGGAAGCGATGCCCATAGCTTGGAAGCAATAGGACAGTATCAAAAAATTTCAGATCTCATCTTCCTTGCTGATTCTTCCTAAATACCTATATTTGAATTAATAAAGATTAGTGTTGAAAATAAATATATACTTATATACAAAAGGGCGGGAATATCATCTGTTTAGTATATTCTAATTTATACTCAATAAACGGAATGAATTTCCTTATATGATATTATAAGCGTTAGATTGCATTTACTTTAGTATATCAAAAATAATAATCTTAAATGGATTATTCATTACTGGATTAACATACTTCTTCCACTTTTAGAGCAATTTTTTCATTTCAAGAATGAGACAATGATATGTGTACTAGATTCCGAATTTTACAGGCGTGAAGACGACCTCAATAGTATGCAGCACCAGCGATCTTGAAATGCAATGATGTCATTCTCCTAGTTATTTGCTAGAAAATGAAATGCACAGGTTCTCTTATCAAAATATATGTTCCTTTCTCATGAGATATGAAATCCAAATATTAATACCTTCATCTATATGCGTTCACTAACCACAATCTAAAACCAAAAGTAATCTTTACTCATCTAAAGAAACATCCATATTTTATCGAATATATATTAGATATTTTTCTTTGTAGAAAATTTTTATTTATGGTGCTGAATGAACTCATTTAATGGAGAGCCAATACGACTTATGCTTTGCAAATCCGGATGTGACCTCTCTGCTGTATTACATGATAATGAAAGACGAGGAGACTATAATGCTTAACGAATACCTTTGCTAATTGCCTATCTATCTTTTTTAGGCGGACAATGGTTTATGTATCATCCACTTAAGCAAAATGACATTATTGGTTCTCCACTTTTTTCTCTTTTTTTAAACATCAAAGAATGCAAGCCATTTTCTTCATCTTGTAAGAAAACTGATAAACATAACCAAGTAGTATTACTTGCCAATCTTTGATTGCCTGCATAGCCGACTATCCATTAGTATGATCATTAGGGATGTGAGTTAACTTAATGCAATTATTATCATGACAAAAGGGATTTTACTATAATATATATTTCTGTCAAGTCCATTTGTTAAGGTCTTTTTTGATAGGCTGTAGTAATATAAAATATAATTGAACAGTGGCTCCTCTTATCTGACTGCATATGATTTCCCTAATATTTCAAGATTGCAAATAAGAGCTTTTTTGATTTCTAAGAGTCGATATGATCAAAGATGGGACAGGATTAATGTGTTAAATAATATTCTCCCGATTCTGATATATATCTAACTTTTGATGCACATGAAAGTTGAGACATCTGTTAACTGCTTTTTTAAAGTCACTCCTAATTTATATCGAATTAGAATTTTCTCGCTTTCGGATTCAGAATAGAATCAAGCGTATTACCTATAAGTATAAATGACAGTCCTGTAAGGGCAATCATGACTCCAGGAGGCACTATCCACCACCATAAACCTCTAGATGCAGCACTTGCAGAGTTTGCCTCATGTAGGATTTGTCCCCACGTAGGAATAGAAGGATCTCCTAATCCCAAGAAACTGAGAGCTGCTTCTCCCAGAATAGCCGCAGGAACTGAGATGGCAATACTTGCAAATGTTAAAGGAAGAAGTTGTGGAATTATATGTTTGAATATTATTTTTATATCAGATTGCCCCATTAACTTTGCTGCTTCAACATATTGCAAATTCTTCATTTTCATGGCAAGACTTCTCGTAACTTTTGCTGCACCAGCCCAGCCAAAAATTACTAAAAAGCCAGTAATGAGAAATATACTTCGACCAAGAGTGACTGACATTATGACAAGGAGAGGAAGGGCGGGTAAGGTATAAAATATATCATTAATTAGCATTAGTCCATCATCTGTTCTATTTCCTTTATATCCTGCCATAACTCCGTAAATCAATCCTATAACTACGGAGCCTATTGATACACTCAAGCCAATGAATAGTGCTACGGGCGCTCCCCAGAGAATGCCTATTGCTAGATCGCGGCGTAATTCATCAGTACCCATTAATCCATAAACTCTTCCTCCAAGAATTAATCCTGATTCTTGCACAGTATCAGAATCATTAAAAAGGTAAAATGTTTCTTTGATAAGATATTTTCCCTTCAGTACTTTGTTTTCCTGTATGTCTGAAAATATCATTACCTGTGGTTTTGATGAATCCTGCGCGTATCTAAAAGAATCATTCAGTTGTCGAAGATAGTCAGCTATAATCGGATCCGTAGAAAATATTCTGGATGAGAATTGGTTTTCATTGCTCTTTGCCAAAGATGAGGGTAAGGAAGAATAATAAATTCTAAACTCGATTCCATCTGGTCTTATTATGTCCACTTGTAAGACTGGAGGTATCTGTCCATATTTTACAGAATATGGAATCATGAAATCATTTGGATAAGAATCATATGAGAAATCTACGGCGTATGAATGAACTTCAGTTCGTATATTATCAGCAGTTACTATCTTTGTTATTGACGCATCATCTAAAGTCATGATAAGATGCTCAAAGACTTTGGGACCAAACAACCCAGTGTTCGTCCACTGCGGTGCTGCTGCTTTAGGATAATTAATCCAATAATTTGGATTATTCCATTGTCTAAATGATTCTAAAGGAATTGCTAGAATTGCATACAACATAATTATAATCAGTGAGAGCAAAATGATAACACCTGCCATTCCACTTTTAGATTGGCTGAACTCTCTTAGGAAATCAGAACGAGGAACTATTTGGTTGGTCATGCTGTTTTTATCCTTGGATCAAAGAAGGCATAGAAGAGGTTCATAATGAACACTGAAATAACAAAAATTAAGGTAAATACATAAGTAAGACCAATAATGAGTGGCACATCCGAGACGCCTATTGCATCATAATACAGCTTACCTATTCCAGGCCAATCAAAAACTGCCTCAACTATTATAGACCCTCCAAAAGAACTTGCTAAACTTAGTGCTATGATGGTTACAATTGGTGAGGCTGCATTTTTTAGAGCATGTGAGTAAAGAATTTTTCTCTTGGATATTCCTATTGCTCTTTTAGATGTTATATAATCTTCGCTTAAAACCCCTTCGACAAAATATCTAACTATATATGCCCATGACCCAAAACCTACGAGAATCAAAGTTATAAATGGCAATGTCATATGGTATAATAAATCTCCAATATAAGAGACGTCAGAGGGCGAAGTAAGGGGAGTAGACCGGGCAGGAAAAATGTGATATGTAAACGCAAATAGATATATCATTAACATACCTATCCACCAAGTCGGGAAGCTTGTGCTAAACACTGCAAGTGCAGAAGTCATTCTATCCCAAATGGATCCAACTTTGTTTGCTACAAAGGGTCCAAGGAATAATCCTATAATTATTATAACTATTGTTGATGTAGCAAATAGTAATAATGTGTTAGGTGTCCTTTCTATTATGATATCTCGTACACTCGATGAGCCGGAATTAGTGGTAAAAAAATGAGAATTTCCCAGATCTAATATCGCGACCTTAAACAAAGTATTGAAAAACCGTGTAGGTGAATACCAGGGTTCATTTAGACCTAGCGATTTATATTGAAGATCTTTTTGTGAATCTAGATACTTTTGGCGATCTTGGACGCTATCGAATTTTATATGGCCTTCATTTACTTGAGCAACAATATCGACATTGACTGTGTTTTTTAAAATTTTGTCCATGGTTTCGCCTAACAAACCTATAGTCATAACTAATGTTACAAAGAGAACTATCATTATATGCATTGATCTCTTTAATACATAATGAGGAAAGCCTGCCAAGCTTCACTTGATATCTTAAAGAATCGTTGTATTAATAGTCTCTGTTATGTATAGTCAGATCGTGTTCTTGATAATTGTGCTTAGCAAATCAGAGCATATCATTCCAGAAATCATAGGATTTAGAAATTTAGTACCTGTGCTTAAGAATAAGAGAAACCATAAACAATAAATCAATATTAGCATAAGTAACAGAAATATATAGTAATACAATTAGTAAGGTTCTCAATCTTCAAAATTGCTCTTATGTCTAGCTCTAAAGTAACGATGGCTAATGTTAATAGATATGTTGCATCTATTAACATTCTTGGCATTGCTTCAACAAAAAAGAATCTCTATTTTTCGAATCATTAGTAGTAGAGTATGTCTTTTCTGACACTTATGCTATCTAAAGCAGCAGTCATAATCCTAAGTGTTGTAGAAGATATGGCTGTTGTCTTTAATGATCTGCTATTCTTGAACTAAACGAATAATTAAATTAAATCAAAGGAATTCATGAACACATGCCTGCGAAGTAGACAGAACGTAATCGTCCAGACCATGCTAAAACATAACCTGCAGCGCAAAGGTGAGATCTGTAGGTTCTTATAACGATCCAGAAGGTTTGTTATTCTGTTCGAATGTTTTTAGAATTTTGTTCTTGCGGTTTTTATAGAGTTGTATAGTCGCGTGTATTAAGAATTATTCAATACTTTAAAAGTATTATATCTATCTCCTAATCATAAGGTCAATCCTATAACAACAATGTATGTGTTTATAATTAGAACTTGCGCAGTCTATATGGATTGAACCTGTTAATGCCCAAATCTGTAGACCTATCAATAATTGGGTTCAAATATCGACTTGAAAGATATCTAGTAAGATCGTTTATTCCTAGAGCATCTAATTTCCTTTGATTTATGAAATTGTTGGACACGTCTATTAATCCCACATTTTCATTTTCTTTTGATTCATTAAGAATATCGCAAAACATACTTGTCACAGAACATGTAGCCTCAAGATTGGTACCCTTCTTTATCCATTTTAGATTTGCAAGATTTGAATCTATAGATTTTTCCCATGAGGGATCATTTTCTATTAGCCATCTAGGTATGCGCTGAATATTTTGCATCACGCTCATATCCGATCTAACCTTTAATTAATATTTTGTTTAAATGACAATATTGACATTCAGTCTTTCAAGTGACATTAACTTACTCATGATTTTGTCTGGACATTAGTAAAATTGTCTTGCTTATTTTAATTTATATAAATTCACAATTGAAGACTGGTAAAACAACGAAGTGTGACGATCACTCTGATAGTCAACGCTGAGCAGGATATTCTATAGCCGTAAGCATATAAGGATCGTAAAGTTTTTCAATGGAATACCCTGTGATAAATTAGAATAGCATTCAGGCCCAAATTAAATATACATATATTGTAAATCACCAAATTGAAATGTATTTTTTTCAATCTTACAAAGAATATTCTGATATTATAA
The DNA here is from genome assembly GCA_035639375.1 of Nitrososphaeraceae archaeon. Lineage (GTDB taxonomy): Archaea > Thermoproteota > Nitrososphaeria > Nitrososphaerales > Nitrososphaeraceae > JAJNBK01. The sequence goes on along the minus strand of DASQYF010000061.1, from coordinate 10,756 downwards.
GAATATAAAGTCAATATTCAATATTATTCATGATATTCAATAGACATATTGTAATAAAAAATTACTACAGTAATGTTTAAATAATAGAATAAAATATTTATACTAGTTGGCGGAACGCCGTCAATTTTATGGTGTGAAAAATGGTAAAAGATATATCAGTATTTAGCGATAGATGTCCTCGCTGCGGAAAGGGACCCATGGTAACTGACAATTCCAGCGGCGAAATGTTTTGTGGAAATTGTGGATTTGTCGTAACTGAAAGGATAGAAGAAACAGGTCCTGAATGGCGCGCATTTTCAAAGGAGGAACATGAAGATAGAAGTCGTGCAGGGATCCCAACTTCTCTCGCAATGCATGACATGGGGCTAGCCACTATTATTGGCCCCGTAGATAAAGATGCATCAGGCAAACCCTTATCAGCTTCTATGAAAAGTACTATCGAAAGGTTGAGAACTTGGGATAGTCGGAGCCAAGTCCATGAGCCTGTAGATCGCAATTTTCGACAAGCGTTTAGCGAATTAGACAGATTAAAAGACAAACTTGCAGTAGGCGATGCAGTAATTGAAAAAGCCGCATATGTATACAGGAAGGCTCTAGAAAAAGGGCTAGTGAGAGGTCGTTCTATTTCTGCTTTAGTTGCTGCCGCCTTATATGCCGCATGTCGAGACACAGAAACACCACGAACTCTGAAAGATATTGCTAATGCAAGTAACATTAAGAAAAAAGATGTAGCGCGTTGTTACAGGTTGCTAATTAGAGAACTCGATCTTAAAATGCCGGTAGTAGATCCGGTAAAATGTGTTGCAAGAATTGCAAGCAAAGCAGGACTCTCAGAAAAGACAAAACGCAAAGCATTAGAGATCTTAAAAAAAGCAGAGGAAGGAAAAATTTCTGCCGGCAAGGATCCAATGGGTTTGGCAGCTGCAGCATTGTATGTGGCTTGTGTGATGAACGGAGAGAATAAAACACAAAAAGATGTTGCAGAGGCGGCAGGTGTAACAGAAGTAACGATAAGGAATAGATACAAAGGTCTTAAGATGCATCTTAGACTCTAAGGTCGCTTAGTAATCTTCTCCTTTCATCTACAAGTTCTTTAAGAAAACTCATTTTTTCATCTATTGTTGTACGATTCATATGATGTTTGAGCGCAAACTCGAGTGATACGAGGAGCAAAGTAATGTCTGAATCAAGTGATAGGAGATGATCTATATCCAAATTTTTAACAGTTCCGTTAGGATTCAATGTGAGTTCATATCCGCTTAGCATAGCAGGCAAGATAGAAATCAATTCATCGTATGTCTCTTTATCTATGGATGGCTTCATGGAATTTATTCTTAATTTTATATTATGAACAACTAAACTGTTTGCTGTGTGCATTTCTACGTAGCTCGAATGTCCTGTTCTTATGCCTCTCTGGATTGTTGATGCTGCCCTGACCATTGTATTTAGCTTTGGAAAGTGCTTTCTCTTTTGTCGTCTAACAGGTTTATGCATTAAACGGAATTTGAGATGACCCTCTTAAATGCTTTCTTTATTAAAAAGGATATAATACTAATACACTATTTTTGGTCTTATGATTCAATCTGTGTTTAAATAAAGTTGAATCTATCTCAGTTTATAGGATTTAAAAATCGTGATCCTAAAAACACTCAATTAGCTATTACAAGGTATATGAGTACTGATTTCCTTTACACTATAACGTTAATTCCATTGGTGATGCTATACAATGCTATATTAGCCAATATATTAAGATATGTACATTATGACAAAAATTTCGAAATATCATCTTCATATCTTTCGTGTAGAAAAGCAATTGAAAAATTATAGCAACTAGTCGCCGAAAATAGTATCATAGTACCTAATAACTTATTGTACTTCTATAGCTGATTCATTAAATCCCATTTTAACCAAATATCCTTTAACGTCATCTCTATGATCTCCTTGCAACATAATGAACCCATCTTTTGCAGTACCTCCACATGCGAATCGACTCTTTAATTCTTTAACAATACGTTGCATATCACTTAATTTTGGGTCTATGCCCTCGATCATAGTAGTTGTCTTCGAAAAACGTCTTGTTTCAAGGCGGACAACAACTCGTGTGTCTTCCTTCTCGAGTTCCCCGCAGGCGCAAAGATCATCTGGGAGACCACATTTTTTGCATATAACCGCCATCTTATAGTAGAATCCTATTTGTCAGATCCTATTATTAAGCCTTCCCGGTGCACACAAAAAGAATAATAGAATTAGCTTCTAAATATACTAAATGTCCATAGACGATAGAAAACAATATGAGCCATCAGCAATAAAGAATGCAGCAGAATTACTTACAAGAGGAGCATCGCTAATAAACGAAGCTTGCACCAAATGCCGTGGTGTTCAGGTCAAATTCAAGGAAATAATTACATGTATCAATTGTGGAAACGAACAGAGAGTATTTAGTGACAGATCTTCAATAGATTCAAAGCAAATATCTGTAGTTGGAGATTATAAGCAAGTCCCTCTAGAATTAATAGAGAATTCTATTGCTCATAAGATAGTAAAATTAATAAATAATGTACTTGATGATGATGAGGACGATATTAGCGATCAGAAAAAAAAGGCTGATCTTCTTGAATTATATCTTAGGATTATTGAAAAAACCAGGCATTTGAGAAATAAATAAATTTGATTTTAAATACCCAATGTGAATGGATACAAAATTTAGTGATATAAACCCTTTCGACAGAATTTAACGTAGCTGAGATTGTAATAATTTTGTACCTCTTTTACAATCCAAACGCAGATCAAACTTCGTAAAGTAAAATTAGATCAAGCATCCATTATTTGGAATCAATTTTTAGCTGGATATAATTGGTGTCACTATTTTGAAATGCAACTTTTTGTGTGATGGCAGAAGGAATTCTCTGGAAGATTTCATTTACTGAGAATTCTCCGATGCTGTGAATTCTTCCTTCTTCCATGACTTGAATAGATCTATAGACTGAATATTTCAATTGTAAAATAAAAAATGATTGGAGCAAACATAGAACGCAATCTATTTAAACCCTCTATAATTTATTGATTTCTTATGAGTAAGAAGAAGAATGCTCCTTTGCCTGCTTCCAGTGCAGGATTACTGAGATTTTTCGAGGATGAAACCAAGGGAACAAAAATTAAGCCTGAAATAGTATTAGGCGCCACTGGTGCCCTCATAGGGATATCTATTTTAATTAGGATTATCTTTCCAATCTCATAATGACTATCAATGTTTGATCCTCGTTCTGATAGTGTATCAAATATTCATAAAAGATGGTCGTTTACTCGGTTAAATCCATCATCATATAAAATCTCTTATCTGGTGTCTATTTTATGCACTAGTACCACTATTATTATTTGCCATCTCTACCTTCTCAAGACGGATTGGTTCATTTATGTTTCTCATCTGTTTTTAGGGTTAACTACAATAACAGGAGCAAATTTTCTTGATTTTTTTTTATTGCAGAAAACTCCGAACAACAAAATCACAAAGGTACATCATGTTTCTGCGTTTGCAAACCTTTTGTGGGTTTTAACAATATTTCTCGGAATTGCTTTGTATGTATTATTATCTAAGAATGAGACTATCACAAACTATATTGTTGAAGGAATGTTCTTAGCCACTGGATTTCGTATAGGAATTTTTACCTCCGTTTTCGGTGCAACTCTCAGTAAGGCGATAACGGTATCATTTATCTCACCACTGCTTCTCTTATTTGCTTTTTTGCCAGTTACTTTTTATTTTGAGGCTATAACAACACCTGTCGTTCTTGGTTTCGGGTTTTCATTGTTGTTGCTTGGAATTATATGGACTATATTAGCTGATAGAGCTGGAAGACCTGGAATTAAGAGCACGTTTAGAGTTTTGCAAGCATTTCTTGCTGCATGGACTGAAAACAAAGCAGAGAATATGGAAGAGATTGCAGAGTCAAGGGCCCATATTGAATCTGTACTTACATATGTTCTAGAATTTAAGACTACAAATTCTAACAATGTGTTTATTATTCTACCTGATATACACCCAGGCCCGTTCAATCCTATAGGCGGAAGTAATCTCCCTTATATTCTTTTTAAATTATTTTCTAAAAATGCAATGGTTATGCACAGTGTATCAGGGCATTATCTGAATATACCTTCGAAAAAGGAAGTTGACAAGTATGTTAAGACCTTATCTGATTCAAGACTATTGGAAGCAGGCGCTTCTTGCACCAATCCTATTCAGATCAAAATGGGGAAATGTACAGTCACAGCAATCGCATTTGGCCATAGTGTTGTTATGTTCCTCTCAACAGCTCCAATAGGAATGGATGATGTACCTGAGCATATTCGCACTATATTGGAGCATTATTCGTCACAGATTGGATTTCACAATATACTTATTGTTGACACTCATAATGCAATGGGCAAATCCTTAAATCAACAAGATAGCGAAATTATGATATCCACTGCAAAGCATTGCTTAAATGAATTAAAACACACAAAACAACATGAATTTAAAATTGGCTTTGCCAACTCTGACGACCTTTCATATAATATGAAATCTATGCAGGATTTAGGACAGTCTGGGCTTTCATCGCTATTGTTGCTTGTGGAAGGAAATGCATATTTCATAGGTTGGGCAGACTCTAATAATATGCGTAATGATCTTCGAAATTATATTATTTCTCAATTGAATGATGATAGGATAAATATGCTCGAAATCTGTACATCCGATACCCATTCGACTTCTGGAAAGAGGAATCGACAAGGATACTATACCTTTGGCAGTTTGAGCAGACCAGAAGAAGTCGCTAGAATTTATCTTCACTTGGCAAGAAAATCTGTCGAAAAAGCTACTCCCGCAACATTCGAATTACTTTCGAACAGATCAGCTATCAAGGTTATGGGGAAAAATCAATTTAAGGATTATTCTATTGCCTTAGACAAATCTATGAACATTACAAGATTATTTGTTGTCATCACTATTTTGGTATTTATAGGAATGTTAATTTTCAGCTAAATCTGTATGCCGATTTTATACTAATACAATCAGAAAGATGGATGGGGAGAGATTTGAACTCTCGACCACCTGTGTGTGAGACAGGTATCCTGACCAGGCTAGACTACCCATCCAGTTGATAGCCTATCTTTTATAATAAATAATAATAAGTTATACATTCTACGGTTGTAAAGGTCGTAGCATATTAATGTCTTTAATATAAAAGGAGCATTGTTTTTGCGCTATAATTAGCCAGCTTTATAAGTGCAATAGTTACATGCAAAAAAGATTCATATTAAAACAAAGTCTAATATGTTAATAAAAAGGCGGAAATACAATCACTTTATAGGAATAATCAAAGATCAAACACTACTAATAAACACAATTTTTTCTTTAACTAAAATTCACAGATAATAAAAATAACTATAATATTGTATGCAATTCACTGGTCAGTTTAAAGAGTCTAATTATGCCCTTATAATATAAACATATAGACAGTGATCATATAAATAAGAATTTCTATATTTTGCAGTTTTATTATTGTCATCAGGCATGCTATTATAGATAAATAAAGATATTTTAGTATGATGTTTCCAATTATAGGAACGGATATATGATATCATTATTTCAATGGGTTGATGATGATTTGAAGGATTATCAAAACTCAACTAAAAAACACGAAAAGTCTGAAGCTGGAGTTTAATTAACTAAATATATAAGTTAACTTAATAGTCGCATTAAACAATCTTGAACAATCAAATCATGCGTCTTTTAATGATATTGAAATTCATCTAGTTAGATATGACAAATGTATTGCGTATTAGATGTACAATATCCATAGCAAAGGATCTAGACCATGACTTTAATCTGAACATTATGAAAGTAAAGGATTATTTCACATGAATGATGGCAGTAAGAATGTATCGCTGTTATATGAATATGGGAATAGATAAGCATAAAACAAGTAAAGAAAATGATGAAAAAGCGCCTTTATTAGATTAATCTAAATGCCTATGTATAGTAAGGAGAGAACGTGGCTGAAATGTCATTAATATAAAAGATCTTAATATGATACTCAACCATGTATATACTGACAATTTCGCTGGGAAATATCTGTTGCTAGAAAGCTTAAAAGGAAAGGGATAAAAGAAAAAGATGTCAAAGTTGATAAAGAGCATTATGCATCAACTATCGATAAGAAAACAATTAGATACCTTCATTCTTCGTAGGTATGAGCTCTGTCTCTATGTTCCTTCGCTAAATCCTTCTAAATAGGTCTTCTGCTCCTGTGTGAGTTTGTCAATAGATATATGCATAGATTCTAGCTTAGCAAGAGCTATCTCTTGATCCTGACTTTTATCGATGTTATATACCATTGGTTTCATATTTCCTTTGGACTCAGCCAGCCTTAATGTTGATAAGAACTGGTTGGCAAAGCTCATGTCCATAACCTCAGAGGGATGACCTTCTGCAGCTGCCAAGTTTACTAAGCGGCCTTCGGCAATTAAATAAATTCTGCTACCACTCTTTAAGGTATACTGCGCCGTGTTTTCGTTGATTTGTCTTTTGTTTATAGATTGACGTTCTAATGCAGCAATAGATATTTCAACATTAAAATGACCAGCATTTGCTAGTATCACTCCATCCTTCATTTTACTAATGTGTTCTTCAACGATAACATCTTTACAACCAGTGGTCGTAACGAAGAGATCACCTTTAGCAGATGCATGTTCCATAGATGTCACAGAGAAGCCATCTAACTTTGCCTTTAGGGCTGCAATTGGATCTACTTCAGTTATTATGACATTAGCTCCCATTCCAGAAGCGCGTCGTGCAATTCCTTTTCCAACATGCCCGTATCCAGCCACGACAAAATTCTTTCCTGAAATAAGTATGTTAGTAGCACGGATAATACCATCTAAAGCTGATTGGCCGGTACCATAAACATTATCAAAATCATGTTTGGTCTCAGCGTCATTAACCGCAATAATTGGATAAATAAGCTTTCCTGAGTTTTGCAATGCACGTAGTCTAATAACCCCAGTTGTCGTTTCCTCAGTACCGCCGTAGAGTGTTGCTCGAGATCCATTATTTTCTTTATGCATTTCAATAGTTAAGTCTGCACCATCGTCAATTGTTATATTCGGATTGATATCCATAGCTGAATGTATGTCATCATAGTATTCTTCTGTAGATACGCCTCGTCTTGCAAATACTGAAATGCCTTCATCAGTCGCCAGTGAAGCTGCAACATCGTCTTGAGTACTTAATGGATTACATCCACACCATGAAATCTCTGCCCCAGCTTTTTTTAAAGTTCGGATCAATACGGCGGTTTCCTTCGTTACATGCAAACACCCTGAAATTTTAACTCCTTTAAGCGGTTTAGTCTTCTCATATTTCTGTCCCATTGCTACAAGCACAGGCATATGTGCTTCTGCCCATCCAATTTTTCTTTTTCCCTCTATAGACAAAGAAATATCTTTGACCCGATATGTCATATCTCTGGACAATATTTTTACCATATATATATCACTGGAAAAGTTTTCCTGAAAAAATAATATTTTGTAATATGGATAAAGAAATTAACATATAAAATCAGAGTTATACATAATCTTTTATGTGCCTTCTGCCAGGCTACGTGACTACCCGAGCCGTCTTCCTCATTCGAACTGTTAGATTTTTTATAGACCACTTGCATTTAGCCATATATATTGTAAAACAATGAAATGTCAATAAAATATGTTTCAGTATAGTGTCTGAGTTTTTATTAATAATATCATGACTGGTTGATGGTGGTCGTCTAATCGTATAAAGTAATAATAAACGATAGGAAGTAAAATACACTAAACTAGATATAACCCAAATGAACATATGTAGTTCATTATATCTTTAAATTTCCTTTTATGTTTAAATCATGGTGGTGGTAAGTTTTCTTCTTATCCAACAGATTGCAGAAAATTTTTAGCAGAAGACAGTTAGTATTGTCTGAAATCATCTAATTCAGCGTATTAATGTATGCCAGCTAGAGAAACCGCTCTATTGTAGAATTATTCATGGTTAAGGTTCGCAGAGAGAACAGTTACTATAATAGTCAAATATAGTTCTATTCATATCTTGTTTGATGCTGCAATTTATTGTGATTTCTTTGTGTTATCTATTTTTCCCTCTTTGTTAATGTGTGTACCTGATAATAATTTATAAGTAGCATTTATAGTTTCGATATGATGTAAAATTGTGTTTGATACTATACAGACAAGCAAAATTGCAAAGCTGTTAAAGCAATGTTTAATAGAATCTTAGTCTAATGTAAATTTCTCTATAGTGCCATATAGTCTATATAGATAATATAGAATCAATAAATATGTATCAATAGATAACAAGAATTGATGGTGTTTTTTCTCCGATGATGGACTCAACAAATGTTCGCATAACAAGGGTTGAACCACTTTCTGATAAGATAAAAAGCCTCCAAATAATATCCTGCGATATATGTAATGGAAGAAAAGCATCATATGATGTATTTATAGAGGGTATATTAATTGGAATAACATTTTTGAAAAGATATTGTGAAAGTTGCCTTAAACCACTAGCTAGCTATCGGTAACCACCAATTAAATTTGTTATAAAGAATAAAACCAAAGCTGATACTGCAGCGCTTGCCGGTATAGTTATTATCCATGCATAAATTAGGTTTTTTCCTACTCCCCATCTAACTGCTGAAAATCTTTTTGTTGATCCTACTCCCATTATAGCTCCAGAAATAGCATGAGTAGTACTTACAGGAATTCCAAGCCAAGCCATAGATGTCAGGATTGCTCCACCTCCTGTTTCGGCGCAAAATCCTTGATAAGGTCGCAGGCTCGTTAACCGGAATGCCATCGTTTTTACAATTCTCCATCCACCAAAGAAAGTTCCTAATGCAATTGCAGCTGCTGCTCCCAATATTACCCACACAGGAACAACAAATGATTTTGAATCTATTAGTCCACCTGCAATAAGTAGAGCCGTTATAATACCCATTGTTTTTTGTCCATCGTTAGCGCCATGTGTAAGGGAAAAGAAGATCGATGAACCAATTTGCAATTTGCCAAATATTCTGTTAACTTTTGACGCTTTAGATTGTTGGAAATAATACATAATAGCAATCGCAAAAGCAAACGCTATTGCAAAGCCAACAATAGGCGATACAACCATGAATATTAATGTTTTTTCAATTCCTGACACTACTATAGCATCCAATCCTCCTGCTATCAACGCAGAACCAACAAGACCGCCAATAAGTGCATGACTACTTGAAGAAGGGAGTCCAAAATACCAGGTAATCAAATCCCATACAATTGCCCCTATCAATCCAGCAAGAATAACGTAAACTGTAGAAAACTCCGGCTGTATGATTCCCTTACCTACTGTAGCCGCTACAGCAGTTCCAAATACAAATGGTCCTGTAAAATTTGCAATCGCAGCTATACTCACAGCATAAACGGGCTTTAGCACTCTAGTTCCAACAACAGTTGCTATAGCATTTGCTGAATCATGAAATCCATTTACAAAATCAAAAAATAGGGCTACCGCTATTGACCCAACAATAATGAAAATCGCAGACTCTTCTACCATATGCATCGCCTTTTAACCATACTTCAAGGCTATGTCTTCGACAATATCTGCAACCTCTTGACATCGATCAAGGGAACCTTCAAGTGTTTCATAAATTTCTTTTAATTTTATAATCTCTATTGCATTGTCTGTTTCAAATAGTTCTGCAATGGCAGTGCGATAGATTTTGTCACCTTCATGTTCATATCTCTTTATGCTACGACAATGTTGAACTAATTCATCAGCATTCTTTAACTTTCTTATTCGTGTCATTAATACATAAATTTCCTGTGATGCTGAAAGCAATATCTTTGCAAGTTCTAACATGTATGGTGTAGGCTGTCGTATCTTAAATAGAACAAATCTATCCGCTGTTCCATCAGTATAATTTAGTACTTCATCTATTGAGCTAGTAAGTCTAGAAATATCTTCACGATCTAAAGGAGTTACAAATGTGTGGGCTAGAATAGTAAATAATTTATGAGCGATTTGATCTCCTTCATGTTCCAGATCCTTTATCTTCGAATTACGTTCGGCAACCATTTCATAATTAGTTACAAGTTGAAATAAAGATGATGTTGCCTTTACTAAATTTGCACCTTGACTTTCTAATACATCAATAATATTTTTATCATTTGCGCGTACCCATGAAAGCCAGCCCTTGGTCATATCAATTGCAGAATTCTACAGGAATATAATATATCCTATACAGAAGGGATATAACAAGCAAAACGAAAAACCGTATGGAACTTTGATGCTTGATAAAGATAGGAGAAACGACTAAATCTTTGTCGCGGATAGACCTACGCTCTTGTACAATATTTTCACGCATTCAGAATACGTCCTGTATTTAAACTTGATTTCTTCTATAGGAATATCTTCGACTAAATGATCCTTTGATGTATCAATTTTATATTTTTTAGCAATATCATCTAGAATTGTATTTACTGTAGAATTTCGATATGATTCAACAATGAGCTTGCTCATACATATATTGGAAGTACTTCAGTATTTATCAAATTATCTTTTTTAATGGTAAATTCTATTTTAGAAATACTTGTTGTCTGCTACTTGTTATCCTTATTCATGCAGAAGTGAGCAACTTGACTTATTACAACTTATTTAGTAGTATGCTGAAAAACAGAAAAATGTTATACAAGTAAC
>DASQYF010000060.1:0-2606 GCA_035639375.1 Nitrososphaeraceae archaeon | reverse complement strand
CCTACCAGTTCATACCTATAAAGACGATTACCTGTGGGAAGTGGAGAGGATGGATTACATGTTTTCGATATCTTTGAACAGCCATCATCACCGTCTGTCGCATCACTAGATTCAGTGTAATATAAAAAGACATAGGTAGGCTTAACAGTATTAGTAGGTCCATTTTTATTATTATTATTATTATTATTATTTACCACAGCAATCCCTAGCATTCCTCTCTCGTTCTTATTTGCAACGTTAACATCAAGAAGAGGTTCTGGCAGAATCTTACCGTCTATAATTCTTTGTACTGTACCTTTATCTTTCTCTAAAACTAAAATGTCATTTGGACCCAAAAATGCCATAGTAGTAGGTAATTGAAGTCCTTCGGCAACCTGTTCTACCTCTAGGCTAGAATCAGTAATAATTGGTTGATCACTGGCTTGCGGCTTCAAGCTAACGTCTGTATCCGTTGTAGCATCATCTGTCGTAGCACCTTCGGTTGTAGCAGATGCATAAGGAATATTATAACTGAAAGGATCTGTATCATCTCTTTTGACAAAATATCCAATAGAAATAAAACCCAAGAGAAATATTGTAACCCCAAGCAAGGTAGTATAATATAATAATCTCAATAGAAAGAGGGCTTAATACTCCTCTTAATTAAAGATTCCTTATTATAGTTAACTTTCTTATCGCTAACCAATCTCTGATATTAGCATAATTAATATAAATATTAAAGAAAATTTAGTATTATTTTCTTCAAGCGGTTATAATTATTTACGTATTTGATATTGTCTAAATGTTTTATGATAAAAGTGATCGATGAAAATAAAAAGCGCAGAGACAATAATATTTGTTATTGTGGCGCTAGCATAAGCATACCGGCTAAACCATAATTTGTGGTCTATTAGAGAGATTCTTTGGAAGGTTTAATGGGAGATAAGGCATGTTATTAGTCTGGTTCTTTATTTCTTTGATCAGGTCTTCCAATATAACGTCTTTGCGTTGTTTTTTCTCTTCTCTGTCTCTAATGATAAATTTTTCACTCTCCATTTCTTTGTCGCCAATTACCAAGGTATAACGAATCCATTCTGTCTCTGATTCTCTAATTTTTTTTGCAACTGATTCGTCTCTATCATCAATATCTGTTCTAATCTGTGCAGCTGAAAGCTTCCTTGCTATTTTTTCACAAAGATCTATATGCTGTTGACCGACCGGAATTATGCGGACCTGGGTATGAGCTAGCCAAAGCGGAAATGAAGCTATTCCGCCAGCCTTTGAAATTTTAGCTGCTCGTTCTAGTAATGCGTAGATTATTCGTTCTACAGCACCACTAGGCGAATTGTGTAATATGATAGGGTTCTTGCGACTGCCATCTTCATCCACAAACTCAATTTTGTAACGACTGCCGTTTTCTACATCTATCTGGTCTGTAGACAGCGCTGCGGCCTTGTGCGAATTATCGATGAAATTAAACTCCCATTTTAATATAAAATAAAAGAATCTTTCTTTCCACATCTCGACTATAATGGGCTTACCGAATCGACTTACGATCTTATTTATAAAATCCTTGTTTTCATTGTAAAAATCTTCTGTAAATCGTATTGCCATTTCTATATCATCATTAATGGATAATCCTAATTCATTTATCACACCAATTGATAATTCTAGTCTCTTCAAAAATTCGTCTTTAGCCTGATTTAAGTCTCGGCAAATGGCATGACAATCAGGCATACTAAAAGCTCTCAAACGTCTTAGACCAACTAATTCTCCACTTTTTTCATTTCTAAAACTATATCTGGTAAGTTCATACAATTTTAATGGAAGATGCTTATATGATATTTGAAAATCCTTTGCCATCAAAAATTGACCAAAGCAAGCAGCAAATCTCAAAAAAAGTTGTTTATTATCTGATATTATATTATACTGACGTGCTGGAAATCGGTTAAAGTAGCTCTCCATAGACGGATGTTTAGAATCGTACATAATAGGAGTCTCAACTTCTATACCTCCGTATTCCATTACTTTTTTAGTTACGTATTGCTCGATTAGTGATTTCATTAATCTACCTTTTGGATAAAATCTCATATTTCCAAGATCGGAGGCTGGTTCATAATCTGCTATTGACAGCTTTTTCATTAATTTCACATGAGAAGGCACTTCATCGACTGTCCTCTTCTTTGCCCTCTCATAATTGGCGAGGACGTGCAGGTTTTGTTCTTGTTTTTTGAATTCATACGTTACCATAGGAGACAATTCTCCTCTAGGGCTAAGGATATACCAAAATGACTGCTGTTTCTCTTCTGCCTTTAGAGCAGAAGATACTTGGTCTTCATCATGTTCAAGAGTCGTAATATTGTTAATTGTGGAATTATTCCTACTTGACGTCTTTCCAGAAATAACGCCGGAAGCATTCTCCTGCTTTGTTAACACTTTGGCACTTTCTGCCAAAGGATGTCCCTTGACCTTGATATTAAATTCCTTTGTCCAGCCAAAAGGTGCCCTACTTACAGATACTTTTATATCTTTTGCCATTCTTTCCATCAATTTTAGAAGTTCATAGGCGTATTTTGCAGAAGCAAGGTTAGAACTCAGATGAGCATACGGATAAATAAGTAATCGTT
>DASQYF010000059.1:0-2133 GCA_035639375.1 Nitrososphaeraceae archaeon | reverse complement strand
CTAAAAGCGGAGAGTTTATAAAAAATATCCTGCATCTTGCAAATAAAGATATAATAATAATAAATGTAACGATATGTTTAGATGTGTATTTAGAAAATGGCAATTCTCTATCCAGCAGTACAGTACTCGCCGCTATTTGTTTATTAGTAACCTTAATTATAACTTCAAGCATTATTCCATCTCGCTCTTTTTCGCAAGAGACTGGAGTGATGAACACTGCTGTTCCATGTAATTGCGTAGTCTTCATGATGGATAGCATACAAGACTATTGGATTGAGCAAGGACAGATTACTCCAATGGATCTCTTCATATCAAAAAACCAAAGTCTGTCTTTGGGATTGGTAATGAGTGCTGTAGGTAATGATCCTAAAATATTAAACAAAGTTCGTGATGGAAGCAGTAGAGGAGGCCTCTTTGAACTAGCTATAAATGGATGGAATCATACGGATTATACAAAATTAAGTCAGAAAGAACAAGAATATTCTTTGAATCTTTCAAATCAAAAAATGCAGATGTTATTTGGAAATACATCAGATATATTCATGCCTCCAGAGGGCTCGTTTAATACTGCTACTATTAATGCTATGAATACACTTGATCTTAAAATATTAAACAGTCCTCTGTATGCAGAAGACGATTTTAATCAAGGAAAAAGTATATTCATCGCTGACTCAAAAATTGCTAATAAAGCAAATGAAGGAGTTTTTCATTTACCTAGCAGTGTTTCTTTTAAAGATCAGCTAGGAGACAAATGGATTAAAATTTCAGTCGAGAACATTCTTAACAATATCACTCAAAATATAGGGGAATATGGTTATGCAGTTGTTACACTTAGTCCTCAACATTTTATGAAAGTAGATGCAAATGGGAGATTAACAGATACACTAGATGAAGAGGAAGTAAAAGAGCTTTCACGTCTGATAGATTCTGTACTTTCACAAAACATTAAGATCACTTCTTTTTCAAAGATAGTAGGAATAGAACCTAAGGTATATCCTTATTTACCAACTTGTACGGCATTGTTAGCTGTTGCAGTACCCAAAGATTATTTTAACCTAAGGCCTTCTGATCCTATATCACTTGATGAGTTAAGAGATATTGAGTGTCGAATGGCTGAGATTTATAACAACTATGGAAAGTATCTCGATCAAAAAGCATCACAGCTTGGCATTTCTCCAGCAACAGCCGCTGCTGTTCTCTTTGTAGAGTCCAGGGGATCAGCTTTCGGGCCTGATGGCAGGATGACTATTCGTTTTGAAGCATGTGCTTTTAATGATATTTGGGGAAACAAACATCCACAAGAATTTTCTAAGTATTTTGAGTGTGAAAGACCAAATGACAAATTCCGTGCTTCAGCCAAAGCTCAATTTGCTGATTATCATGGAGACCACCTCAAAGAATGGAGAGTATTTGATTTTGCACGGAATTTTGATGAAGAGGCAGCCATGAAATCAATTTCCATGGGCTTGGCTCAGATCATGGGTTTCAATTACGATAAGGTAGGTTACAGATCTGTTAAAGAAATGTTTGATAACATGTCGAGTGGTGCGAAATCACAGCTGGATGCATTTTTCCTAGGGTTGTCGAATAAGAATAATAATTCTGGTAAACCGTGTTTGGACGCTCTAAAAACTAAAAATTATGTGGCATTTGCAGGATGTTATAACGCCGCAGGTCAGGACTATCTATATGGCTCGCAGATTACAAAAGCAGTCACTGCCTATATGGAAGTAACTTCTGGTAAACTATATGCTAATTGAGTGTCTTAATAATAAGCCTAAATCAAATAGCCTTTTATTAGCATATATATTCTCTTGACAGAGAAAAAATTATATGTTTTTATCTCGCCTTCATCTCATCGATAGGATAAGTAACCAAGTCTTTTAAACATTAAGAGCTTTTGATATTATATCACATCCTTTTCGAGGAATCTATAGAAGACAATTTGATAAATTGTAAAATATCTATATGGAACAATAACAAGAAATTACTTTATGTTAGGTAACTATTGACATGATGGATGGAGTTTTAGTTTATAAGAACAAAGCCTTATCTCATTGTCACTCTAAAACTTTTGCGGAGTAGCACATCAAATATACTCTTAATAATAATAAAGTTGATAATTTGTTTATA
>DASQYF010000058.1:0-4909 GCA_035639375.1 Nitrososphaeraceae archaeon | reverse complement strand
AGATTCCATAATTGTATAAACCATTTGGAGAATCTGCTTTTAAGTTTCGAAAAGAAGGGCCCCACAGTTAATGAATACAGAGTGGATCTCATATAATTAAGAGAGTATACGCAATAAGTAGAACTACCTGATTATAGATTCATAGAGATTATTTATACTAAAGTGATTTAAGTAACTTGATTCTAAAAAACGGTCAATGAAGGTCTAAGTAATAGAACAGCTTTAATCTCGTAAAACTATTTTTAATGATCCTGCCTATTGTAATTCAATGTCTGCAGAAGACGAAGATTTAATTGAACAAAATTCAGAAGAAATAGATATAGAAGACGACAATGAAGGAAGAGTAGCAATAGTTGAAGAAGCTGTGGAATTCAGTGAACCAGGAAGAATTGTAAGAGAAGAGGTTACCCGTATTGAAAATCCTAGGGAATTCGAAGAAGAAGCAGAAAAAGGATCTATAATTGGAAGTAATACTACTAAAGATACAGATTATGTTGCTAAACAGTTGGAAGAACAAACCAATCAAATAAAAAAATTGGCAGACGCGATTCCACCATTACAAAAGCATGTTCAAAGCCAATTTGAGATGTTACAAGATATTCAATCGAAGTTAAATCAACTACAAACTACAGTTCAGGATATTTCCGAATCTAAAAAAATTATTAGTTCTAGAACAAAACAACCAACTAAAAAAATAGGTAATAGAAAAAAACACATATCAAAAAAGTCAGCCAAAAGAACCAAAGGTAAGTAAAGGCATATAAATAAATCACTTGGTATAAAGGGCATGAGTCATGCTGTGCCCACATTTTACTCTTAACCTTATTCTTATAAGTAATAATATTGTCATAGATACATAGTAGAAATTATGAAAAGGTTTAGCCAGTTCAATTTAAAAAAACTGATACTATTGTTTGTTACTGTTGTAGTAATAATTCTTCTTTATCATTCTTTTCCAGTTTATTATTATGATGCTTTACATGTACAAGCACAACTACAACAACTACCACAACCATCACTACAACAACAGTCGCCGCCAATAATAGGCATAAAGATTACATCACCTACTACAGGCCAACAAGTTCCAGTTGGTCAACTTACAATATCAGGAAGATCTACAGATAATCCAACTACTGATTGTACAGTATATGCTGATTGGAATAACCTAAAGCCATTTCAAAAAGCTATAGCAACAGGTCCTGGTGGAGTAAATGATTATTCTACCTGGAACTACACATATACCAACAATTATCATCTTATTACAAATGGAACAAATGAACTAACTTCAAAATTATCTTGTATTAGCAGTCCTACTAATTTAACAAAATTTTATAGTGTAAATCTAATCGGAATTGCAACGATGACAAATAATAAAACCGGTGCAACATCTGCAGAAGAAGTACAACAACAATCACCTACTATCGACAATACCACTAGCACTACTAATGTTATACTAGATAATAGAACAGAAACAGTAGTAGAAGAAAGACTAAGGGTTAACGATAATATTTCTTCTCCAACTTCAATTCCAGTACCTCTAGTTGCAAATGATTTTGCTTTTGACAGAGTTAATGTAAACATCACATCACCTAAATCTGGACAACAAGTTCCAGTTGGAAATCTCACAATTGCTGGCCATTCTTCGGATAATCCCGCTAATGATTGTATAGTTTATACTAATTGGAATGGCCAAAATCCACTTCAGATTGCAAAAGCATTAGGTCCTGGTGGAGTAAATGATTATTCTACTTGGAGTTTTACGTATACGCCTGCATATCATGCAATTATAAACGGAACAAATGAACTGACTGCACAAATATCTTGCTTAGATGGTGATAGCAATAATAACAATAATAATAAAACCAACAATACAGCCACTTATTTAACAAATTATTATAGGGTAAATGTTACAGGAATAACAGAAGCTTCTTCGTCTGAAAGGACTACGTCTTCAGAAGAACAAAAAGAACAGACTAATAGTGTTGGTAGTAGTGCCCCTATTCCAACACCATCTCCAGTTCCTTCATCACCACCATCTACTCAGAAGCAAGAGGAGGAAGACAAGGATGTAGAGAAAGAAGAACCAGAGCCAGAGCCGCAACCAGAAGCAGAGCCAGAGCCAGAGCCAGAGCCGCAACCTACTACACCATTAACAGAAGAAGATGATGATAAAACAGAAGATGCCGATGAAGAAGAAGGAAATACTGTAAAACAAGAGAAGAAGGTAAAGGAGATACAAGAGGAAGACAAAGTACAAGAACAGCTGAAACAGATGCTAGAAAAGGCAGGAAAGATAAATGAAGAGGTACAACAAAAGGTAGACAAGGCAAAAGAAGATATTCTAGAAGAAATAAAAAAGGGTTTTAAATAATGAGGATTGATAATGTTAGCATTATAAAGCAAGAATAAATCTTTGGCATAGCATATATATATCAATTAACTTTTCTTGCTTCTTTTATTACTAATTTGTTTTGAAATGCAATCTCGATAGAAAGGGCCTTTATCATATTCTTAGTAATATTATTAGTAGCAATAACGAGTTTTTCGGCTTTGTTAAAACTATCTTGTTATACTTGTAATTGAAATTATATACGGATCCTCTTTTATTAGTAACTCATTGCTAACGAATTACTATTATATAACAAATGATTAGTTATTTTCAGCCCATTTAGATTTATAAATAACGATTACAGCAGAATAACTTTAATCTAACATCTTATATACATCAGTATTGTAATAGTGATATCGAAATAATACGAAAAATATCAGGACTAAAATAATTTATGGTGTTGACAACGTAATAGATGCAGAATTACAATTTTTCTTGAAAGCAAAAATAAAAATTGATACTTGCATGAATTATACACGACCTCCATTAGCTATTTTAATTGAACCCATCAAGAAAGCTTTTCTTGATGCTAAAAGTAGAGGTATAAGATTAAGATATCTCACTGAAATTACCAAAGATAATATTGCTTATTGCAAAGAGCTAGCGATAATTGTTGATGAGCTGCGCCATTTAGATGGTATCAAGGCCAATTCTATGATAAGCGAAATGGAACATCTTGCTCCTCTTATTTTATACGAGAAAGGAAAAATAGCCTCCCAAGTTATATACAGTAATGCAAAGGAAATTGTAGAACAGCAGCAATATGTCTTTGATACTTTTTGGAGTAAGGCAATACCAGCTAAGCAAAAAATTAGAGAAATAGAAGAAGGAATAGAACCAGAGGTCATAGAGACTATTAGTGATCCTATCGAAATACAACTGCTGGGTCTTGAGCTTATAAAATCCGCAGCAGATGAAATATTGATAATATTTTCTACAGCTAATGCATTTCATCGTCAAGAGTATGCAGGAGCAATAGAATTGCTTAAGGAAGCAACAACAGAACGTCATGTAAAGATAAGAATCCTGACTCCTATGGATGATATAATTAAAGAGAAAGCACAAAAATTCAAAGAACAGCAAAATCAAATTGATATTCGAAATATTGAAACTCCTTTACAAACTAAAGTTACAACTTTGTTAGTAGATAGAAAATTCTCCTTAACTGTAGAATTGAAAGATGATACAAAAGAAACTTCTTATGAAGCAATAGGCTTGGCAACATATTCTAATAGCAAGCCAACAGTTTTGTCTTATTTATCGATATTTGATAGTCTATGGAATCAGGTTGACCTATATGGAGAATTAAGATATTTATATGAACAACTAAAAGCGCATGATAAAATGCAGAGGGAGTTTATCAATATAGCTGCTCATGAATTGAGAACTCCTATTCAACCTATACTTGGTTTGTCTGAAGTGCTTGCTTTAAAAACAGGAAAGATAGAGCAATATAATGAATTAATAGATGCCATTATAAGAAACGCAAGAAGACTTCAACAACTTACAGAGGATATTCTAGATGTTACGAGAATTGAAAGTAACTCATTAACACTAAACAAACAACAATTCAATTTAAACGATATAATAACAAACACTATAAATGATATAATAGTAAAGAAAGACTTCAAAAGTAAAAATATAAAATTATTGTATGAACCTAAAGATATTTTTGTAGAAGCAGATAGATCAAGGTTGACTCAAGTCATTTCTAACCTGTTAAGTAATTCTGTTAAATTTACTAAAAAAGGAACTATTAAAGTTATTACAGAAATCAAAGATAACCACAATGTTATTGTTAGTGTTAAAGATACAGGTGTTGGTATAGATTCTGAAATATTTCCTAGGTTATTTTCCAAGTTTGCTACAAAATCTGACAAAGGTACTGGATTGGGATTGTTTATTGCTAAAAGTATTGTTGAAGCTCATGGTGGAAAAATATCAGCTGAAAACAATGCAAAGGGAGAGGGTGCGACTTTTGTTCTTGATCTTCCAGTTATCAACTTAAAGATGAAGGAACAATGATCAAATACTCTATAGATACATAGAAAAGAAGATAAAACTATGAAGAGATGATGATATTAATAATCTATGAAGCTGATATTAATTCAGCCGTGCCGAAGAAGTATAGTTAATTAATTTCTAGTTGTACTTCCTGAAATAATGTGCTTATGTATAACGTATGATACACTTATCAAAGAAAACAAAATATGAATTATGCTCAAGAATAATAATCGAAACATAAAGATTCATCTTATACTAATTAGAATTGGATTTGTCTATGACTCTGTATTGATTATTATAATACTATATAACTTTAGAGAGACAGACATACAGAATAATAATATAGAGCTTGTTAAATTCATATTTTTCAAAGATGGTAATAGGTACTCGCAGATGTAGCCATTCTCATAATGAAAGAATAGCTGTATTATTATTCTTATTCTTATTATTAAAGATAATCTATAAAACTACATTCAAACTAAAAAGCTACGATTTACTTTAACAGTCTGATTTCCA
>DASQYF010000057.1:0-4691 GCA_035639375.1 Nitrososphaeraceae archaeon | reverse complement strand
TAAAGATTGTTATTTTCAATTTTGTAATGCTCTTTTTTACCACCGATTAACCTTCGTCACCATCTTCCTCTTCTTCCTCTTCTACTGCGATATCCTCCTCATCTTCTTTCATCAAATGATACCATTTGACTCTATAACACTGATGTTGGGTCATTACTAAAATATAATATATGAGATCTTATTCCGAGTGGAAAAATAGAGTCAATTCTGTCCTGCATAGCATTTTTAGAAAAAATATTGGTAGGGCTCTACTAAATAAAGAAAATGATTATTATCAAAAAATTTGGGAAATTGATTTTACGACTAGAGAAAATTGTAACAATTACGGCATCATGAGAAACATACAAAAAGAAAAAGAGATTGAATCAGCAATTACCAGACTATTGAGAGAAAAATTCTCTTTTAGATTTATTCCATTAGAAGGTCAAGTAAAGAGAATAGTGAGGTCAGAAATTGAAGATAAATTGATTGGAACAATAGCAAGTTGTAATTTTTGCAAGGCATCTGATAACTGGCTTGGGAAATATTCTCCTATACCGCAGATAAAAAATGGAAGCTATGGCTTTCACAACATCTAAATTCACCAGGGTTAAGTAATCAGGAGAAAGATGACCTTGAAAATGCAATCATAAATATTAAGTAAAATGCATTGATGTATACTTTGATTCATTATTACTATTGAATTAATCTTCGACTTTCTCCTCCCATAGCTACACCATTTTCAGGATTAATTTCTACATATATGAGAAATTCGTCTGTTATACTTTCTACTGTAATGCATACATTGTCTTGGCTGCCGCAATTCTTTCTTTAAAACTCAAAGTATTCGAATCTACCTTTCCCGTACGTGATAATCCGTTTATTTTTTGGTTTTCAGAATGAGGAAAAAATACTAGAGATCAAAACTGAGAATTTGTAACAAGTGATAGGGAGAAAAAGGATATTAGTCATGCATCCCACATTTGAATGCCTGAAACCTATAGTTGTCATGCACTTTCCTGAAATACTGGGGTATTTATGTAGCCATTTAGACTTTGGGTAACAAAAGGATGTACAGTAATGCAAGAATAGTTACTTGTCAACCGAAGTACAACTACTCAATTCAAGTTTCAATATCATATCTGTCGTCTCCACCGCCAAATACTACTATTTCATCATCTGTCTCTCTTACAACATGGCCGATGTGTGGAGAATCTAATGCCTTTACACCTTTGTTAAAATATTTACCAGATGTCACAAATTTTTATGACTTACAATGCTAATATAGTTTTTAATTCTTTTTTAGTGTTTCTCATAGAGTCTAAACATATAGATCAGAACATATATAAAAATAGATAGACATTTTTTTGAAGTTATAATCAATTGATATTTTTGCTATTGGTTCTTTCGTTTCTGTTAGTATTATAATAGTAATAATATTATTTAATATGATATATTGATAGTCTTATGAATAGCAATGAATCCTTATTAACTAGTATGCTATCGCCTTCTTCTTCTGCCTGGGATGAGATGGACGAATGGGGGCCTGAAAAAGTCTTGCAAGTCTACGATCCTGACACAGGAATGAAAGGAGTGTTAGTGATTGATAATACATCTACAGGTCCAGGAAAAGGAGGAATAAGATTTGCTCAAAGCGTTACACCGCTAGAAGTGTTCAAGCTTGCTCGAACTATGACATGGAAATGCGCTGCAGCTGGTCTTCCGTTTGGGGGTGCAAAAGGAGGTCTAATCGCTGATCCCAATAAGGTCGATAGAGTAGCTTGGATAAAATCTTTTGCAAAGATGATTAGACCTTATTGTCCATCACAGTATATTGCTGCAACAGACGTTGGAACTACTGAGCTTGATATGGCAGTATTTGCTCACGAGATAGGCGATATGAAAGCTTGTACTGGAAAGCCTGCAGAAGTCGGTGGAATACCACATGAATTAGGTACTACAGGGTATGGAGTAAGTGTTGCTTTGAAAGTAGCTCTTGAATTTTTACAAAATTCAAAAAAATCTATCGATAATAATAATAGTAATACTTCCTCCTCACAGAAAGAAAAGAGAGAAGATACAACAGTGCTGATCCAAGGATTTGGCAATGTTGGCTCATTTACAGCCAGATTCTTAGACGATTTGGTAGGGATTAAGATAGTTGGTGTAAGTGACGTTTCAGGATTTATCTATGATAAAAATGGATTAAATATTCCTCGATTGATGATGGATATGCGGGGAAAAATAAAACTTTCAGATCTTAATAGTAAAAACGACCAACAACAGGGCAACAACATTGATAAAAACAAAAACAATTCTTCATGCTATCTACATCATGCTCATTACGATGTCAAAGACAAGAATGAAATATTTGAAGTGGATTCAGATGTTTTTATTCCAGCAGCCATGGGCGGAGTCATAAACGACAAGACAGCACCAAAACTGCTGGAGAATGGTGTAAGAATTATTGTAGAGGCTGCAAATATTCCAACGATACCTAGCGCTGATAAATATCTTAACAAAAATGGTGTTTGGATCATACCTGATTTTCTTGCTAATGCCGGAGGTGTTATAGGATCCTTTGTTGAATATCAAGGAAGGACAGAAAAGGAAGCATTTGATCTTATAAATTACAAAATAACTAAGAACGTAAAACAAGTTCTTGCAGAGGCTATAGTACAGAAGGATAAAAGCGATTATAATGAAGCACAAAATCCAAGAAAAATAGCTACTGAACTGGCAAAACAAATAGTATACAGAGCTATGCTATTAAGGAAAGGAGCAATAGATGTTGCAAGGGAAGCATATGCAAGAAAGGACAGAATTCTTTGATTGAACTATAAAAGAAATACAAGCAGCAATATTTAGTAAAGAGGAGGTTTAATACGATAAATTAGAATTATTGCTTCATTAAGATATGCACACATATAATGACCTAGGATTGCAAAAATTGTGGTAAAGCTATAATAAAATATGTTATACTGGATATTGTAGAATTTGTTGATTATGTTTATGATGATGATAATTCATATTTCGCTGCTACAAAAATACAATGGTAATAAAAGGTACGAGAAGACTTAAATGAAGAAATAGAGAACTCACTAACTTCTAAAAGTAATATAAAGAGAAGTTAGATAGAGAAAATTGTGTTGCAACAAAATTTTATCATTAATTTTCCTATTATGTTGAGACTTATATTCTTTGCAATTTAGGTATATGCTCCATATATGTTGGCATCCTGTATCCTTTATCTTTTAATTCGGATATTATCTCTTTTTGTTCTTTTAATGCCTGATGCGGGTCTCGTGGATGCAAGGCAATCCTGATAATTTGTGGTTCTTCTTCCATTAAAAGTTTGAAACGTCTTTTATCTTTACCAACATTCACAATATTCTTTTCTGGATATCCAGTAGAATCCCAATTTAAAACCTTTGGAACCTTTATTTTTCTAAATTCCTTATCAGCAAGTAATATAAATTCTTCTTGCATTTCTGCTAAGGTAAATCCTAGCTTTTCTAATATCTTAATAGAGCTATTATTTAACTTCCAAGCTGGTGGTACAAAGACATTAGGATTTATTCCTATGTTTTGAAATATCTCAAGACCAGCACGAATCTCTTCTTCTGCAGCTGCTTTTGTTACTGTATGAAAATCATCAAACTGGCCATTTTTATTCTCGTGATAAAGACCATGTAAAGCAACTTCGCATCCTTTGCATGATTTGATTTTATCTACAAATTCAGGAAATCTTGGAAGGTCTTGTTTTTCGTTAAAGAATGGAACCAATGCAATATTATACTTTATATCTAGTCTCTCAATTTCTTCAGTAAACTTAAATATCTTTGAGGAAAAAGCAGGGCATACATCATGTATTGTAACTACTGCTAATGGTACATCTTCTAATTGTTTCTGATCTGGTAAAATCGACATGTCGTATCATATTCTACCACTATATATATCAATTTCAAAGCAAGTTTTGTATTATTGTTATCGTTATTGTATGTTCCAAATATATATTTGTGAACAATATTCGTACCTAGCATTAAACCTATACTGCGACGGTAGCTTCTGATGCTATTAGGTTTTGTAGAAGAGAAGCAGCAGTCGAAAGAGAATCTGAGTTTGTCTTATAATATCAACAAAGAAGGTAATAAAGTATAGTGAACCTGAATATACTAAACCAACATTTACAATGCTCTTATGAAGCTACGAACCAGAACCTATCTATAAATAATCTAAATAAAAAAAGAAGTATGGCAGAATAAAGGACAATACAAGTGTTTAGAATTTGGTAATTTTATACAATCTTCTTTAATGTTAACGCTTATACTATCTGGCAATGTATTATCTGGATTACTAACGCTCGTACCATTTATTATAACGGCTTGATCGTTGCCTAAAAGATTATCAAGCGCCGCTAAAGTTTCGGTATTGTTAGGAAAAGAATTTTGTGTTGTATTGCTATGCATTAAGTTGTTGTATATTTTCTTCGCTAATTCATTATTAGGATCTATCTCAAGAGCTTTATCAAAATAATATTTTGCTCCTGTTAGATTACCAAGACCATATAATGATTGTCCTTTGAAGATTAATGCGTCAATATGTTTCGAATCGATCTCAATTACTTTGTTCAACTAAAAAAATGGCTTGTATATCTTTCATGACAAAGATTACCTTCTTCAGGATAAGACCAATTATGAAGAACATAAAAA
>DASQYF010000056.1:0-3468 GCA_035639375.1 Nitrososphaeraceae archaeon | reverse complement strand
TTAAAATAAATTCTTATATTATTAGGTAAGTTTGGAATTATTTCTTTCGGTGCATTATTCATATTCACCAAGTCAGGACGGACTGCAAGCATTGCCGAGGTTTCGGCTTCTCCGCCATGTCCAAGTCCATTCCATACCTGGAAAAGATCTTTTGTAATTTCGCCGACCAGCACCCACCAAGCTTCCAAACAGGCAATTATCACTTCTGGGTATCTGTCCTTTATAGTTCTTGCCGATAGCTCTACTGCTGGGATATTTCCATCATGTCCATTAATGACAAGAATCCTAGTTATTCCGTTTTTAACAAGACTTAGGAAAAGATCTTCGATAACTTTGATAAGTGTGCTCGGCTCCAAAGTTATAGTCATTTGAAATTCAAGATGATGTAAACTAACTCCGAATGGCATAGCTGGTAGTATCATTACATTATGCGATTTCCTAGCCACCCTTTTTGCCAACTCCATAGGAACAATGAAATCTGATCCAAATGGCATATGGTCGCCATGATTTTCACATGCCCCGAAAACTAGTAAGGCTATAGTTTTCTTATTTACAGTCTTTCTAACTTGTACTGCATTCATTTCCTCAAGCAGACCTTCTGAATTTTTTACCATCATTTGATTATGATAGTTACCACCACTTTAAATATTCAGAGTTGTTAGTTAGTTATTCAACTATATACCTTCTTGAATATTCTGATTCTATTCTAATAAGGTTAATTTTTTCTTTTTTCTTCGATATTTTGCTTTAATTATTATCTTAGTTGTTTTTCAGAGATTTGCCATTTGAGAGCAATCTGATTAGTCTCTTTTGCTGGCGGAACATCACTTCTTGGCGCTTTGATTTAAAACATAAAAATATGATAATCATCATCAAATATTATTTTTAACTACTTTTAGTGCTTCCATCGTAGCGGGCCCCGGTCTTGCAGTTGCTATCTTGATTAGAATGAAGATGTCGCTGAAGGTATTGCGTCTTATCACGAAATGAGATCTTGAGAGACAGAGTTAATAATAGCAAAACGCGCTGATTGTTATAGGAATGATATCAATAATTCCAATTATTCTTGGTTTAGTTGGTTTATTCTTTCTACAAGGAATGAGCCATATAATCCATTAATTGCACCCTGGTAGCTTCTTTTCCATATTAGCATTAATGACTGTCTGTCCGAATTGTCAATTTTATTTCGTGTTATCTTTTTTAGCTTCATGGTATTTGAAGCCCTTACTTCATCTTCACTAGTATATCTAGTATTCTGCTGCACACACCTTAGATAAACGGATATCACTTTCCGATAAAGTTAGTGCGACAAAATACCAAAGATAATGTGGCAAAAAAATCTGTCTTTTTGACATCTTTCTCAGACAATTAACTGATAAAATATAACTCATCTTGGCCTTGCAATACTTGTGATGATTTATAGATCATCAACATAAATCACTTTATGGTATTCTGAGTCCTGCCTTATACTCAACCATTGATGTTAGAGACTCGACATAGGTTAAGTATCTGTGACAAATATGCAGTGCATCCACTGCATTAGTGCCTAAAAATGAGATTGCAATCTATTACATATCAACACAAATTATTATATAGAAAGTAAATAAAAGTACATTGAAAATGCAAAATCAAATACCAAGAGAAGAAGAAGGACAGCAGAAAGTACCATTTTCAGATCTAACCTTGGAACAAGTGTGTCCAATTTGGTATAAGAAGTTGAAATCTGGATTAAAGGAAAACGACAAGGCAACAATGCGGACTGACTCTAAATATTGCATGGTAGGTGAAGCATGGGGATTTACAGGAAGACAGACAGGTTACTATATAGCCCCTTTGATTCCGTTTGTTGGATGTTGGACCTGCATAATATATGGACGTAAATTTGGCAATCTTGCTAAAAAAAATTATAGTCATTTGAGTGGTTACCAACCGTTAATTAGTGATTTTATGAGACACTGGAATAAAAAGCATACACATATTACAAAAAAGTTGAGGAAGAATATTAAACCCTCTATGTTGACTTAAAAGAGAAAAAATTAAATTAAAATAGAAGGATCAGTGATAAAAAAGCTGATTCTATACTTTTTCTTTAGATGTATAACTTATATAAAAAATAAATATAGCAAAAGGGCCATTTTTCATTAAAAAATAGGTATGATTTATAAAATAATATACAATGGATCGAGCGAATCATATATTAGATAATAAACATCTAAATTGACATTTGATAAGATGTAAGAATTTAGGAGATAGGTATAGTTCATTAATTCTCCCACATTCTCCATTCTTTATATTTCCCATTCTTTATTTAGGAATGTCTTAGCTATTTTACGTACTCTTTAGCAAGTTCTGTAACTTTTTAATTTATCCATATGTCTATCTGTTATACTTATAATTGGTAATAATTCTTCTTCTTCACGTCTTACCTTGTAGTTGTGCACAATCCCATAGAGAGGAAGACCAATTAGTACATTTCTGCCTGTATTTTGGATTTCTGATTTTGGAATGTCATATCTGTCCATTATACCATTATATACAATAATTTTATCCTCAGTTTCTCTTACCACATATCCTATTCGCGGTGTCTCTAATGCCAATACATCTCTGTTAAGGTACTTTCCTAGGGTCACTTTATTTTCTCCCTCCGATTGTTGTTGTTTTCTGTTGCTGTAATATTCTTCCTGTTGTCATCCTTCTCTTACCTATCATCTTACCCATTCTCCAAGACATCTCCAAACAAAATAATGTTGGCACAAACCCCAATACAATCCATGCAACGGATTCAAGAAGCATTTCCATAATTTCAATATCTGTCTTTAGCTGATTAAGTCTCCTCAGCAAGGCGGTAACTAAATCAAAAAGGATCAAAATAATTAGCTATGAGTATAAGAAATCATAAGCTTTGTTATAAATTGCAAATAAAGTTCAGCTTCCGTATTCCTTCAGAAATTATATTGAATTTGAAAGCACTATAATAATATTTTCAATATTATAAAAGCAAAAAAATAAATTATATGAGATGATAATTCTTCAATTTGCTTCATATATCAAAGACACCACCACGAAATGAGATTCTTTATCGGAAGTTTGTCAATTTATAATCGCGGTCATAAGAGTAATAGTTTGCTTATAGTTAAACTTCATATAGATATCTATATACTTGTGATTAGTTCCCTTTTGATAGTAATGCTGTTGCATTAGTTGATATTTGTAAAAAAACGAGCCACTGTTATTTTATGAAATCAAATCTTTATAGATAAAATTGTTGACAATTATACAAATAGTTCCAAGAACGGTGCAGACAGATTACAAAATGAAAGCATATGAGATCTTAACTGCTACGATGATGATAAAATATAAATAAAATTTGCGTTCAATTAATTCTCTTGATTCGCTAGATAGACTTTAAAGTGAGAGTGATAATAATATAATTTGCATATAATGCTTTTCCCTATTGCTTTATTGATT
>DASQYF010000055.1:0-2648 GCA_035639375.1 Nitrososphaeraceae archaeon | reverse complement strand
AAACAGTCCCAGTAACCTTTCTGCAGAAAGTGTCAAAGTTATTCCTGTTGTCGAGGAAAATTTCGATTTATTGAAAAAGACAATTATCCAAGAAACAAAGATCGTAAAACGTCCTGCTACCAAAACTGAAAAAATTGAAGTACCGATAACATATGAAGAAGTATATGTTAATGATAAAAAGCTCAATATATATGACAAAGAAGAGGGAGAAGGACTATTGTCAAAATTAAAAGATACAGTTGCACATAGCATTGCTAGTAATGATAGCAATATAGAATATCACTATCCTAATTCTTCTCTTGATTCTCCTGATCTTTCTTACGCTTCAAAACCTTCTGTTGAAAAGTCAGAGAGTCAAAATCAATATCATGATGATAATTATAATAATAGAGAAGGAGAATTAGTTCCATTGATCGAAGGACAAGAAAAAAATGAGACTGAAAAAATAGTGCCTATTTGGGGAGAAGAGATAATTGTTAGCAAAAGGAAAGTAAAGTTGGGCGAAATTATAATCCGTAAGAAAAGAATTATTGAAAATAAGAAAATTGATGTTGATATCAAAAAAGAAAAGGTAATAGTGGAATACCCTAATGGAGTTAAGGAAGAATTAACAACAACAACAGCATCATCATCATAAGCAAGTTAATAGTACATCAAAAATACATTTGGAATACAATTATACTATTATGGAGAATAAATCTTCTTAGGATTGGATCTCTCCAATAAAACTACAAGTATTAAATTTCATATGCACTTTATATAACTATGTCAAATGAACATGATATAAATTGGGATGATGTAATAAAAAAAGAGGCAAGAGGAATTAATGATGAAGACTTAGGCGAGGTACAAGAAGTTGGAGACACATATGTTCTAGTGCAAAAGGGGTTGATAAACAAAGAAAAATTTTATGTTCCACAAAATGAAGTAGAGAGCTATGATGGCAATATATTACGATTTAAATTATCAGAAGAAGAAATAAAGAGCAAATATTCAAGAGACTCTCCTCCGGCCCTTGATACAAATACAGAAAAGGATTATGAAGAAGGTGAATCTGAATCAACTCGTGTTCCATTAGTAGAAGAAAGGCTAGACATTTCTAAAAGGGACGTTACGTACAAGGAAGCCACTTTAACAAAAGAGCCAGTAACTGAAACGAAGACAATTGAAGTACCATTAACTCGTGAAGAATTAATAGTTGAGAGAAGGCCTGCCAGTGAGAGTACAATCTCCACGCGTGATTTAAAACCACCTGTCACATCAAAACAAGAAATAAAGATCCCATTAAAAAAAGAAGAAGTAGAAGTGAAAAAGCAGTCCTATGTCAAAGAAGAGATTGTTCTTAAAAAGAGACGCGTAACAGAAACGAAAACAATTACTGAAGAAGTGAAAAGTGAAAGATTAACAGATACAGATACTGTGGAAAAGATGTAGAATAAAAACTAGGAGCAGCAAAGTGCCAATTCAAAGATGAAGAATATATATCTTTACGTGAATACGACATGATCTGCAATTAATATCCAATATATAGCCTACATGCTCTATCAAAAAGAAATTATGTTCATGTATATGCAGATGTTATTGTGGGCTTCTTGCTATTTTTGAAAACTTGATTTCTAATCCACCTTTGGATCTGACAGATAATTCGTTAACTTCATCTCTTGTAAGTGGAATTAGTGAGATACTATTGTCATTAAAACAAATAGGACATGTATTGGTTTTATGATCTTGTAAATCAGATTTGAAAATAGTTGCACTCCAAAAACATAATTGACAGAGTGCAAAATGATAGTTATCAGTATAGTATTTGTTGTTGTTGTTGTTGCTGTTGTTGTTGTATGCTAGGCTTTGAATTAAAGGATTAGCAGTATTATTATGCATCTTGCTATTTTATTTAGATCGTCTTTTACTTATCACCATTACCAAATGTAATCATATAGACTATGTAGATCTATGTTGAGGGCTATGTTCATTATTTAGGCAGAATAAATTTTTTCAGTGTTAAATCAACTTTATGGTGTAGTGAATGGACTTCTTCCTAGAAGCAAATAAAATATGGCTCTACCTTCCAGTTTCAATATTCTGTGGGTAAACACCCTGAACTCACTTTTTTCGAGTTTCTATAATATATACGATAATATAATATAAATTTCTATAAGAAAGATAAATATTACTATAGATTTCATTGCTACAAATCACTTCGACTGCTAGTTATACTTTAATAGTGAAGGAAAAGATCTCAAAAAAAGTTTATCATCTATAATGAAAGTCAAGATATACTAGATAGAGATTCTGAAGTTTGTCGACAAAAAAGAAGAAAAGAAAGGAATAATAATATTCTTCTTATTATGGCATATAAATATATAAAATTATGAGTGATAAAAAAATATGTATAGATTGCGGAAAACAATTTAATCCTAAATCTTATGAAGGCAATGATAATGTTTGCGAAGATTGTATTGCGCTTTTGAAAAGAAGATTTTGGAGTTCAATAAAAATGGGAAAGGTATACGATAATCTTAGGAAAGAGGATAAGCATAATGAGCAATCAGAAAATTCGCATTCAAAAAACAATTTGAGTCGATAAATGAAATGACTGTTAACATGTATATTATTAAAAGTTATACTCTGCTATAAGAAGATTTTAT
>DASQYF010000054.1:0-4624 GCA_035639375.1 Nitrososphaeraceae archaeon | reverse complement strand
CAAAATTTATTCGTCACGAAAATATGATGTCAGGTCATGTTCAAAAATTCATGATAGAGAGGATAACCTTATATCTTTTATCGATCGTTTAATTAGTAGACGAGTGAGTTTTTATTGGCTATAGATATACATTTTAGCGATTCTTAGACTGTTTATTACCACACTGTTTGCACAACATATCTTATTCCGAAATTCTTATAAAATATATATAGATGAAAATAGTGATAACTTAATAATGTATAAAAGTTACTGTTGCTTTTTTTTAGTTTTTTGATTGGATCAGCAAATGGTGCCTCATCAATATCGCTGCAGGCTTATGTAATGGCCGATTCTCTAAGCATTCCGTATTGCAATTCTATTTTATACAAGATTTTTCTCTACGTATAAATTTAAATACTAATTAATTTAATTTTAATACTTAACTGAGGTACAATTAATGAATAAAAGGGGCTGGTTTGTAAGATTTCTTATACTTACAGTACTTGCAACCATCATTATAATCAAAGCTTATTTGTTAATGTATGTTTTATTCTTCGTTGGAATTTATAGTTTCCTTACAACTTTCTTATTGTTCAGTGTTTTTGTATTGAGTTATTTCAAATACAGAGACCCCTTCAACAATGCTAAAGATCTAGTATTATCTTCAATCCATGTTCCACTTGTCACAATTGTGGTAGCCGCAAAAAATGAAGAAGAAAATATCCGAAACTGTGTCCAGTCTTGTATTAATTGCACCTATCAAGATAAAGAAATTATAATCGTTAATGATGGAAGTACCGATAGAACAACCGAAATTTTAGAACAAATGCAAATAGAAAATGGATCAAAAATATGCGTAATTCATCTACCTAGAAGTGTAGGGAAAAAACAAGCCATTGAACATGCAACTAATATTGCTAAAGGAGAAATTTATGCATTTATGGACAGCGATTGCGACATGGCTAGTGATGCCGTTGAAAAGGCAGTAAAGATCTTTTTATCTGATAGAAACGTTGGTGCTTTGGCTACTTATGGAAGAGTGAGGGATGTAGACAAAGGTACTTTATTAGAGAAAATACAGGATGTATGGGTTGATGGACAAATGAGACTACTTAAAGGAATGGAAAGTTCTTATAATTCTGTTACTTGCTGTGCAGGTGCTTTAGCTTTTTTTAGAAGGGCAGCCATTCAACAATTTATGTATGAATGGGCTCATGATAGATTTTTGGGTTTAGAGAATTTCAAATATGCAACAGACAGACGTTTAACTGCGCACGTTCTTGGAACTGAGGTCGTCTCTAGTGCAAATATCTATTTGCAAAATATCACTTCCAGCCAGAATAACACACAAATTCTACAAAATATAAGAACTCCTATCAAAAACATCGGAAAATCCGGGTCTTTAGATGAGTATGCTAATGGATCTAGTAATGTTGAAAGAGGAAATTATTGGAAGGTAGTGTTTAGCCCTAGCGTAAGAGTGAATATGGGAGTCCCTAAAACTTTTCGTGCACTTATATTACAACAAGTTCGATGGAGAAAGAGCTTTATCAGAAGCATCTTTGCAACAGGAAAAATTTACTGGAAACGTCCGTTAATTGCAGCAGTATTATATTATTTATCAATTGGAATGAAGCTCATAAGACCATTTATTGTAATATCAACACTATTTATTATGCCATTTTCAGGAGATTATCTTACACCAGCATTTTATTTCAGTGGAGTATTTTTTATAGGATTGATTTATGCTGTTGACTTTAAATTATGTAATCCCGATAACAATATGTGGATATTACGTCCATTAATGACATTACTTTCTACATTTGTATATGTTTGGCTGATATTTTATGCACTAATAACAATTAAAAAAACAACAAAATGGAGAGATTAGTAGAGCAAACAGTATAGAAAATAGCAATAATTGATTACAACAGACGGAGCAACTAAGCAAGCTTTTATTTACGAGAATATTAAAATTAAATTCAGTTTGTATATCTGATTATTAACTCACTCTTATGTTTTTAATTCTGATTATCAATTGTTTAATTCTTTGTAAGATCTTCTTATTTATCCTAGCTAAATATAATTGGTAAAAGTGCTCATCTAGATGAGGATATTTGCATTAATCTGATTATATGAAGATAGGAAAGACGGCAAAGGAGAAGAAGAATTTAAGATACAGTTAAATTAAAATAAAGAAGTTGAAGATCAGAAATCTGTTATGAATACTCAAGATTGAATAAGATGGAGCACAATATGGTGTGGACTAATAAAGGCATTCATAAAATATCAAAATGACCATCTTCACAATCAGAGCAGCTAAACAAAAAGGAGTAGAAGAATATATCAGAGTGAAAAATGAAGAGCAGAACTTACATAGTTATTATTGTGTACCTAAACCATACCATACATAACAAAAGCAAAGGATGTAAACAATGGAATAAAAACAACTAGACCTATAATATTATATTTGAAGAGGGTTGAATAAGGTATATATAGGATTCTGCGTATTTGGCAGGTAAACATCATATAGTATAGATTACAAGTTAAAAGAACATTTTTGAAATGATCGGCCAGCTTGAATATGACGGTTATATCTTTTTGTTTAAATGTTATTGATAGTTGTAACACTATTATTTCTATCCATTCAAATTGTGTAGTATAAAATGGTTTAATTCGTTTAAGTTAAATCATATCATAACAAGCATTGTAAATTATGTGGATGACCTTCAAAAAAGAATATTACGCATAGAATAAACTTAATCGGCTATTCGTAAGAATATATATATATGTTTATTATATTGCTTTTCTTATATCTTCATGATCATTGCCCGAGGTAAATATACCTGAAAGGTTCAGATTATAAAGGAAACAAAATATCAAGGCGAGAATTTCTTAAATTACTTGGAGCAAGTATAACTACTACGTATTTTGCATATCAGTTTGGCTTTATAAATAGTATATTAGGAAAACCTAGACAAAAAGTGGCATACGCAGCAGCATTAACAGCAGGGATGTTAGACGAAGACGGCATTCTTATGATGGGAACACCTAAACCAGGTGGATATTCATATAGATTTGATGTAACTAAGGACCCTACTCTAGATAAAAGGTTGGATATGGCAGCTGGGGCATTTGATTTTAAGCAGGAAGGAGGTATTAAGTTTATTAAATTTACAAGCACCAATCCAGGCAACACAGGGCAAGGAAGATATTCCGTACGTTTCCACATCTTCACAGAAGACAGGGCAGATGAAGACAAACAACAATATAATTGGACGAATGGTGCGTCACAATATGGTTGGCTGACAAGACCCAACGATCTCTCAAATGGAGAATGGACCTATATTTGTAGACCTAATGGAATCTTGAAACCTGAAGATTCGATAGTTGCAAAACTTGGAGGTGGTAGGCATTCCCGTCAAGCTGAGAAATTTCATGATGCTTCATGCTGGAATGTGCATTGGGCATACAATGCTTCAATAATAGATGCAGTATCTTTTGAGTATGACCATCCTCATTATGAACATGATCATACTGTCAAGCAATTCAACAAATATCAACCATTGGGTGACAAATGGTTTGGATGCAAAGTTGTAAGTATAGTAAAACCTGATAAAAGTGCACGATATATTGTAACCTACTTTAACGAAGACCCTTTGGATAATACTACAGGTAAACCAAAGAATGATGGGTGGAAAAAATATTTTGAATTTATCCACACGGGTCAAGGAAATAAATATAAAATTCCACATACTTGGGGTGGAGCAAAGAATACGTGGCGTAATGATTGGTTAACAAGTATAGATATCGCCTATATGAATCATAGAGAAATAAGCACATTTAGTAACCTAATCTAAATTAATACTATTAGTATTTATTACTGCGGTCATTTTAGATGATTAAGCAAACTATCTGAGAATAATATGGTGACCCTCAAATAGAATTATTTGATCATATACAGACTTCATTTACACAGTTATGGTATACCCTTAAACATATCTACTCTTTGAATTGATATGAGATTATGCTGCTGGGTTAGAACAATATATGCTGGTCAAAAAAGGCAATATAAGTGAAGTAGTCTCCTATCTGCTAACTTTTAGTGTTATTATTTCTTCGCGTTATTGTCACTATAATTTCTTGTATCATTAGAATTTCTTGTATCATTAGAGTTAGAGATCCAAAAGTTCTCCAGAAAAAGCCCAAATGTTATAGGTAGTGGTATACTTTATTTGTGACTATTTCTAAATACTCTTATGTTATGTCCACAGACTACATATGCATTATTTTTAATAAGGCATTTTTTTATTTTGGTCAATGGTAAACGGTATTCTTGAATCCTTAGGTTGTATCGCTATAAAATACAGCTTAGTTCATCTTCTATTTTACCAATCAATTGGATACTATGATGAGATAATAATAAACTCTAGTCCATTTATTTTCCCATTCAATTATGCAATGTAAAAGGATAATATCTTGGATAATAATAATAACAGTCATACATGACAAGGTTATTTGATCCACATATCCATATGTATTCTCGTACTACAGATGACTATGATAAAATGTCTAAAGCTGGAATTGAAGTTATAGTCCAGCCATCTTTTTGGCTAGGTAGCCCAAGAAGACATGTTGGTACTTT
>DASQYF010000053.1:0-10905 GCA_035639375.1 Nitrososphaeraceae archaeon | reverse complement strand
CAGGCGTAGTGGCCCAATTAGCACCTGATTATGATTCTCTTCTGAAACAATTTCTCTTAATTCGAAATCGATCTCATTATACGTAACTACTTCGTCTTCTGGACGAAGAGATTTGAGAGATTCTACTACTTGGATTGTTGCCTCCTTGTCATCATTAATGGTTTGCTGTTTTGTTTCTAATGGTTTCTTTGGATTCTTACTTGATATACTCTTTTTTACCTTGTGATCTACCTTCTTCGTGCTCTTTTCTCTAAGGTTTAATGGCTTTTTTGACTCAGATTTATGATTTGAAGAATGTTTTAATACCAAGAATACTGCAAAAGATAATAGATATACAAATAAATGTTGCGAATCTTATAAAGAAGAGAACATACTGAATTAGACGTCTTGATTATATACTATTTTTAATAATTCTAGATAGTGGATAATCAACATACTGTAAGTTCAGTTTCGAGGATTCCTGTAATTATTCAAATATCCAATAAAGGAATGGCTGCCTGTGAGATGATACGCCATCTATCTCCATTGTGCGTTAGAATCATTTTAAATTCGCTACCTATACAGGATAGAATTCACAAAATTTCAGAATCAATAACATATATTGAAACCAAACTTACAATAGGAGCAGAAAAGCAGAAAAACCGCTTTAAACGTGGCGATATTGCGTATATGACATCTAATAGCTCTATATGTATATTCACGAAAGATTCAGTTGTCACACCCATGAATCACATAGGAATAATTAAATCTAATTTAGAAATTATTGAAGCTACTCAATCCGGTGATGTCATGACTTTAAAAAAAATGTAAATCTTCAAGAATATCATTAATCATTATGCGTTCTTGCGTGCTCTTATTTGACGAGTTCATAAACCCTATGTCCACTATAGCCCCCTACATTCCTAACGATTCCTTTGGATTCGGCGGATCTTATAAAACTATTAGCGACAGAAATTTTTACACCCGCTGATCTAGCAAAACCTTGTATCGTAATTGCTTTCATCGTTTGAAGTAATTTCACTCCTTGAGGTTCTTCAACAAGTACAGATAATTTTTGTCTCTGCTGTTGTTTTGCACCTGTTTTCTTACTGTCTTCCTTCTTAGAAGCTTTTGTATCGCCTCCTTGAGCATTATTATTGACCTTATCTGAAGATCCAGTGCTTTTTTGTTTATTGCCACCCATACTATGTGCTGCTTATTTCTATTTTATAAATTATTGGACTGCGCTGATACTATATCTCAACTTCGTTAGAATGTATGCTAAGACATTTGACTAGCATTAGATATCAATTCCTGAATCCTTTAAAATATAATAATAATTATAATAATAATAAAGATAAAAACAGTAATATTCGTATCAGATTATTATTATGCATTTAGTTTATCTTAGGTATTTTCCAGCATTACAATTATTCGATTACATTTTAGGACAAGTAAATGACTAGGTTTAGATGTCCTACTTACTATACCTCTTCAATACTTCATAGGTGTTAGATAGATATGCATTTGTTTGATAAAATTTAAAGCATAACAAATCTTAATTCTGATATTGGATTTTACTTTAATTGCAGAAACATTTCAGAAGATGGAAAATACTGCAAGCAGGCTTGCACTCACCGACCATTTAGTTTCTTTATTGAAAATTACATGTCCTGATTTAATTGACAAAGTAGTATATCTTATTCAAGGAAAACTCTATCCAGATTACGAAGGAATTGAATTGGGCTTGGCTGAAAGGATGGCAATTAGAGCACTAGGATATTCTGCCGGTGTAGAAACCTCTGTTATAGAAGAAAACTATCGGAGGACGGGAGACATAGGAGATACTGCAGAAGAGGTTATGAAAATAAAAAATCAAGCTACTCTATTTAGTGAAAAAATGACAGTTGAAAGAGTTTATCATACTCTAGATAAAATTGCTCGTACTACGGGATCAGGTTCTCAGGAAGTTAAGCTGAGACATGTGAGTAATCTACTAAATGATGCCAGTTACCTTGAAGCTAAATATATTATGAAATTCATCATGGGAACGCTTCGGTTAGGCATAGCAGATCATACGATAATGGATTCTTTAGCATTAGCCTTTACAGGAGATAAAATAAACAGGCATAGTTTAGAAAAAGCTTACAATGTATCAAGTGATCTAGGCGCAGTGGCAAAGCTTCTAGCAACAAAAGGCCTTGAAAGTGTAAATTCGCTGAGAATAACGTTGTTCAAGCCTGTCAGGCCAATGTTAGGTGAGCGTGTAAGTACTTCAGGAGAAGCTATGGAAAAAATGGACGGTAAAGCTGCAGCAGAATACAAATTAGACGGAGAAAGAATACAGATACATAAAGGGAAAGGAAAAGTAGAATTATTCTCAAGAAGACTAGAAAAAGTCACACACCATTATCCCGATATTACAGGGGCTATACGCTCACTTATTGCTGGCGACATAATTCTTGAAGCAGAAGTAGTTGCGATTAATCCGTTAACTGACGAATATCTTCCTTTTCAAGAGTTAATGCATCGACGTAGAAAATATGAGATAAATCAAGCGGTAGAAAACTTTCCTGTGAGCGTGAATTTCTTTGATATATTATACATTGACGGACGAGATACGACCTCTTTACCATATTTTAAACGACGTAAAATAATTGAGAACATATTTAATAGCGATAAAAAGGATAAGATTAGAATTATTCCTCAAACTGTTGTAAAAAAAACTGAGGAAATTGAGAGATTCATGGCATTGGCCATAGAAAATGGGTGTGAAGGTTTAATGTTAAAGCAACTTTCAAGTAGTTATCGAGCAGGAGCAAGAGAATTTGCATGGATAAAGCTAAAGCGCGAATATCATAGTGATATGGCCGATTCAGTCGATCTTGTCATAATAGGTGGCCTCTTCGGCAGGGGTCGTAGAGTTGGAAAATACGGCGCTCTTTTAGTTGCCTCATTTGATCCTGATTCTGATATGTTCAAAAGTGTATGCAAAGTCGGAACTGGATTTACAGATGAACATCTAAAACAATTCTACGACAACCTGGAAAGACATATTATATCGCACAGACATCCGCGAGTCGATAGTGGAATGGAAATGGATGTGTGGTTTGAGCCTAAAATAGTAATCGATGTAATTGCCTCCGAGATAACGTTAAGTCCTTCTCATACTGCTGCAAAGGATCGCCTGAGAAAAGGTTATGGATTGGCTCTACGATTCCCCAAATTTACTGGAAAAATAAGGTATGATAAGAATCCTGAAGATGCTACTAGTGTAGAAGAATTAATCTCAATGTATAAATTACAAATTAAAAAAATAAAAAAAGAATAAGATAACGTCCTTGTAGACCGTAGTATTTGATTTTTAGTAAGGAATTAGAAACAAAAGCAGATCTTTCGTGTTATATTAGACGAGTTAATTGAACTGTATACGAGCTCCGATGTATTTTAGATACAGATATATATATACATACATACATATGTATACAAAACTAAATTACTCTGATCATTCGTTATGCATCAGTAAGATCAAAAAAGATCGTTTTGGAGAATTTGAAATGTTATCTCACGCTCTTTCTGATGCAACCATAGAAGGTTTAACATTTACTACAATCTTAAAACTTGTAAGTATGTCTTTGCATCTGTTACGAATTGTAACTTCTGTGATGCCTGCCAGACTGGATATATCCATTTGCAGAAGATTAAAGCCAAGCAGTACAGCGGCTAGATATATGTAAGCAGCAGCGAGACCATTGGGAGCCTTACCGTCTCCCAGAAGACTATCCTTCGTTTTATGTGCAATATCAATTGCCAGTCTCTCAACTTTTGTGTCAATCTTTGCAGTATTTGCAAGTTTGGATATATACTGGTCAATCGCAAGCGCTACAGGAATTGGTGTTGATTGTATTGATGAAGGTGAAACAAAAGATGGCTTAGAAGAGCAACTTGCGATGTTAGATGAAGATGATGTCTTGCTAGTCATAGCAGATGAATTTTCATCTGTAAAAATACCCATCTCCATCACCATTATTCTATAGTATTTTGCTGCAAGTTTTATGCTAGATGTATGTTGTCTAGTTATACCAGTTGATTCAACAATTTCTTCTAATGACCTTACAATTGAAAACCTCTTACATGCGAGATAAATTGTTGCGGCTGCAATACATGCAATAGATTTTCCCTTTGCTTCACTCTTATTTTCATAGTTTCTGTAAAGCATTGCTGCAGTTTCTACCAATGTTTTAGGAAGTGACATTGCAGAACAAGTCTCATTAATTTTGGATAGAACATTTGAGAGCCTTCTTTCTTTTGTGGAGGCAACCCTGATTCTTGAATGCCACCTTCGCATATTATTCATCTGCTCTGCCATTTGATAATCAATGGACTTTCCACTGTAATCTTTAGATGTAAAACCAATTTCTGTTCGTAAACCATAATCATGTAATGAGTAACTTGTATATCCGCTAGCACGAACAGTTTTCATTTTCTCATCAAAGTCAGTTGCATGAGATTCAGGCCCATAATCATCAATCTGGTCCATTACTACATAACCGCACTTTTGGCAGATATATTCGCCCTTGCTGTAATCGTGAATTAATCCTGATTGACATTCAGGGCACTGAGTATAGTATTCTGCGGATGTCATTCATTCTTCTCTCCAAAATTTTTATAACGTCTGAAACCTTTTTGTTGCCTACGCATATTGGATTTAAAATCTCGCCTTTTAGCCACGAATCCTCCATCAAATACACTGGTGCCAATAATTTTTTTTACTCTGTCTGTGAGTGGAGCTACAGAAGCATAAGGCGCGTTAACTGGACCAATTACCTCCATTACTTTACCTATACGTTTTCCACTGGAATCTATCAGTAATTCTCCACTTTTAATATACTTACCCTCGTCTTGAAGCCTTACAATAAGCCTTCCACTTTTTGCTAAATGCATAACCTCCCCTATTCCCTTCAATTTCATTCACCTTACAGATTTACTTATTATCATTTTATTCTGTCAAGAATAATTAAGTTTATTGATAAACAAAATACGTATATAAAAAACTTCAATATAATCTTTCTAAATATAGATCCGTTTTAGAATTTATTTTGAATGACTTTCTATTTATTTCTTTTTTGCACCATTTTATCAGCGATTGTTCTGATGGTTACAGATTTCTTTACTTCATTAGATTTAAGAATCATAATGTAACTTGATTTTACAAAAGCCCTCCTTGGATAGCGAGCTTGGTCGTTCGTTTCTTCGTTTGTTAGGTCATACCCAGCAGCCTTAGCGGCATCTATTAGGTCAAGTAATGATGGATCGAAAACAGACTTATCACGTTTTACTCTCCTACCTTTACTCCTAGACAAATTTCGGTTAAAATAGTCAAGCCAGAGAATAACATGATCGTAATCTTTCAACTAAGATCATAGAATTTAAGATAAATATTAATTTAATCACTTACAATAGAGATCGTTGTTAGAGCTACAAATGAATATTTTTGGCTTTTGAATAAAGCACTTTTGAAGAGCTTTGTTTTTCGCGTGTATAATGTATACCGATTCGTTCAAATTATATTTTGCTACCATTTGGTTATATTTGGTTATGTGTTAAGACGATACGACAATTAACAGTTGCCCACTACATCACAGCAATGGATACATCCCTCAGCCATAATTGGCAAACCAAGGCTATACTTGTTTGTAATTGCAAAAAATTAATGACCTAAAAATAAGATGCACCAATATGCAATAGAAATGTAATGAGCCGGTGGCCTATCACAACTACTTTCAAAACCAATTTTGTTATCTTTTAGCATTATAATGTGTAATTAAAGTGTCTTCATTTATAGCTATACGCTAATTTTATTTTTATTTAATGGCAATTGCATTTACCACACCATTTTGACCTGGTCTTGATGTAACTCTTGCAGGTCCTGCTTCTGTGTCTATTAATGCTCCCTTGCTGATGACTCCACGCCTCTCATAATCCTTGTTTGCAAAATTTTTAGTTACTCTCAGCAGTTTTGATCTAATCGTCTTATTTGAAGTTGGATCGGTGACATTAGCAAAGTCAGCAGTTTTAAAAGCTGTTTTAGTATTTGCACCACGTACCGTTCTTGTTACAGTATCTATTGGTCCTATTATTGCTTCATTAGGATATCTATCTATTTCATAATTCCTTCTTCCCCTTGAAGCTACTATTCGGCCACCAGTAAATTTGCGTCCAGCCAAATTTTCAACTGACTTTCTCATACTTAAAACTCCTAACAGCTCTACTCTAATTAAGATTTTTCTATGTACGAGCGACGGATTTATCGTGATTTTGGTTTCGTTAATTCAAGTTTATTCTTGATAGAGTTTATATCGGTTACCCCAAAATAATCCTGGAATTTCTTTGTTGTTCTGTATATTTTTAATCTACCTAATTTTTCATATTCAATAAAAGATATGTGCTGTAATTCTTTAAGATGGTTGTAAACTTGGTTACCTCTGATCTGAACGAGACGTTTTGAAGTAACTGGTTGTTCATATGCAATATACGATAATGTCTTCAGAGCAGAGGATGAGATTATAGGTTGTTGTGCAAATCTTCTAACTAGTGGCGTATAAATGGCTTTTACCTGAAAAACAAATGTTCCTTCCTCCAGTTGAGTAATTTCAATAGCCTTGAAGACTGAATTTGTTTTCTTAATCAAATCATTTACAACTTTTCGTATTTTTTCCTTCGAATTTGTTCCAGATGCTCTTACAAGATCGTCTATTGACAATGGTCTTCCAGCAGAATAAAGTGCTGCCTCAATTCTTGCACTAATTTCATCATCTGGTAGAAATTGATGACGCAATCTACTAGATTCGGCATATACCATTGATTTATTATTTGTGCTATGATTTTATTGTTATTTTTATATCTTCTATTTCCTCTATTGACTCTAAGTTTATCTTTTCTTTCATAGCAAGATAAAGTGTCGCAATAAAGCATCGAACAACATCTATTAATTCCATTTTTTTGACAAGCGTCTTAAACATGGTAGGACCATCTGCACTAACGATATCTAGGATCATATTCTCATATTCTTGTAATATCTGTTCAAATTTCAAGAGATATTGATCGAAATTAAATGTCTGGACAGGCTCAAGCTCTATCTGCTTCTTTTTTGGTCTGGGATTGGCAAGTTCAAATATCATATTTTCAAGGACACGCAGTAAATCTTCTAAGGACAGAGGATATGTTGGTTCTATTCTATATGGAATTTCTATAGGATAAAGTTGGGGTATTGCTTCCAATGGTTGAGAATCGTGTACTCCTTTTCTCTGCATAGCAATTTTTTCCAGTCTAAAGATACTCTCTACTTTTAGGCGATGTATCAGGGATGATGATAATATAGCAATACCACAGACTCTCAGATCTTTTTTTCCAGTATTATTGATAATGTTCAGGAGCATTTGAAGAAGCATGGTGATGTCGATATCCCATACATCTTTCTTTGCAAGAAGTGATAGATTAAATAACATATTGAGCGGAGGTTCTGCTATCTTCTTTTTGGCATCACCAGTCGACATATCATAATCAACCATTGCTAAGATCTGGATAATGAGCTATAATAGCATAATGTGTTTAAAAAAACTAACCATGTGTGCTGTCCCAATAGAAAGTCTGATCTAATCGTATATACAAAGATAGCGTATCAGATTCCAGTACCGCTGGTTATCTTAAATAATATTATTGCTGTTATATCAGTGTAACAAATTAATTTAAATAGCGTTGTTGCATAGGTTTCTTGCTTGGAACAGCAGAATAAAATTCGTGTGGAAGTGAAGTATGTATTCAAATATATCCCCATCTTAATTTTGATCCACACACCATTTGGCATGAAGCTTTTTGACTGGGTAGCCAGAACGAATGCTGCCAAAATCTATGCTAAATCTAACAGATATCTTATGCCTTTTATAACCGCGCTAATGCTATTCCTGCTAATCTCGTCTGTTATTGCCATAGTTTCGTTTGCACCTGCCAGAGAAATGAGTCGAGACTTAGGACCACGTTCAATTTTCCTTATACCGATCTTAAATCCTTATCTTCCAGTGGGTTATGTCTTGATATCTCTTATTATTACTATTGTAGTCCACGAAGCGGGACATGGAATAGTAGCCAGGGTTTATAATGTTAAGATAGAATCGACAGGAGTCGTTTTCTTCTTTGTAGTTCCTATAGGAGCATTTGTAAACATTGAGCAGAAAGAATTAGAAAAAACACCTCTAAAATTTAAAAGCTCAATATTGACTGCGGGAGTTCTAAATAACATGGTACTCGCGGGTATATCTCTTTTTGGACTTTATCTTGTAGTGTCGAGCTTGTATCCGCTAC
Source organism: Nitrososphaeraceae archaeon (assembly GCA_035639375.1). Lineage (GTDB taxonomy): Archaea > Thermoproteota > Nitrososphaeria > Nitrososphaerales > Nitrososphaeraceae > JAJNBK01. Next base: position 2,565 of record DASQYF010000053.1, on the reverse strand, counting down.
CAGTATCTGGAGGAGAGGAAACAGGAGTAATAATTGATCGAGTAAACAAAGGTTCGCTCGCAGAAAAAATACATTTAACTGAAGGATCAGTCATACAGACTATATCTGGCCAGAATGTCAGAAGTATTGAAGATCTAAGGAAACTGCTTCAATCGAATCTTGGAAAGACAATAGAGATGACATGGGCTGTAAAAAACAAACCCGTAGTCAGAGGTAGTGTGACTTTGCCGAGCTCTGTCAATGAAAACAAAGGAATTCTAGGTGTGACTATAAGTACTATGAATGACCCAAAAACAGTACTGAATGACTACAAAAGCTGGTTTAGTGGTACCTCTGCGCTCCGTTTGATTACTCCGCCTACCATACTAGAGAAAAGTGTGCCATATTCTGATTTAATGGCTGATAGATATGATTCTAGTATTTTTGGATCGTCTTACGCTATTCTCGCTAATATGTTCTTTTGGCTATGGTTCATCAATTTTAATGTGGCGATCTTTAATGCGCTGCCAATAGGACCGTTAGATGGCGGTCAGTTGTACGGTTCATTTATTGCAAGTAGGACAAAGCAGAAAACAGCAGAAGCCATTAGCAGTTTAGTGACATTTATTATGATTCTAGTAATCTTTATGACACTCGTATTTCCCTATGTCCTATAAGTTCTCATAGCCAATACAAAACAAAGTCATGCTAGGAGTTTTTAATCAAACTTAAAGAGAAATTTGAATCGCCGAATATAATTTTGACTTGATACATTAGTATAGCATCTTGTTTTTTAAATATCCGTCAATATAAAGGACATCTAGGCTGAATTTACTAGATCGATGTTCTACTTGCCATTATTAGATTATATCGTATAAAAGAAGATTAAATTCAACAGACGTCAGCTTTTTTAATTCTTTCGCCGTTTTCTTATTCCTTTCTATTCTTAAATTCTAATTCTACTCCACGTTTATCGTTATAATCAAAAGTAAATGATTCATTAGGTAGTACAGGGAAGCTCGAGAATTTATTGAATGTCGCGCATTCAGGACATAAATTATCTCTACATAACCTATTTTTATAAAGGAATGTTGCACACCAATAACATCTATCACATAGTACAAATATAGGTAAAGAATCATTTATTTTTTCTGAAGATGAGGATATATCTTGTTTTTGACTCACAATTGATCATTTTCATGACATATCTTTTAAAGTTATAGTGCCTACACGAATCAATGCTCTTTAGCGGATCGTTATGAATATTGATAGTAATCTAGAATTTGTCATAATCTATCATTATTTAATTTATCATCTCGTATTTTAAAGATAATGAATTAACAAAGATTTAGTCAGGCTAGATGTAAGCGCATATTTTCGTAGAGAATTTTTATTATATCATTATTATATGATACGAAATCAAAGAGAATAGATATTAATGTAGTCTTATTAAGACACAATGATCAAAGGTCTACAAAAAGATTCTGGCAAAAGTTGAATTACTACACAGAATCACCGTCTAAATAGAATTAAATTATTTATAATATGAGATTGAATGTGTATTAAAACAAAAATAGAATCAACCTTACAATTCGTTTGCAGCAGACTGAATAGCAGAATATGATTTGGTACTCCTACTTGTACTAGATTAAATCTTACCAATCAAAGATTTTAGCAGTATATAGAATATGAGACTTGGAATATGATATGCTTTTAGTATAGAGTAACCGTTTTGAGGATGGACTGAATTAACGAATGAAATGAGTTAAATGCATTCACCAATTCTGTACCAACGTCAGGTAGATAGGACGTGATTTGTGTCAGGATATCTAAGCGCGCGCATACACAGACTCATAATGACGCAAAAAGCCGTACACAACAGACATCATACTAGCACATAGTTAAAGAAGTTACCTTCTTACCAAGTCAAATGTCAAAAAAATTTTTACTTTATAGAAAAATTAGATTAAAACGACTAAGCTTGAACATATATTACCTGATTGTTTTGATTTGTTCTCGATATATGTCTGCATATATAATATACACTTCCTAAGGAAAAAGTTTGTACCTAAGGAGCTTCAATAAAATACTATTAGAAAGAGACTACAGAATTACCTCTAGAAGAATAATAGTGAAGATCAAAAACAGAATAAGCTATATATACAGTGGGTTTTAAATGATTCTCACTAAAGTAAAATTTTACACGATTTTATAATTTTACACCAACTTTTACACGACCACTCTTTTTGAGTGCTTTGATCATAATTATTGAGTCATAATACATGCATTAGACTATAGTACTATACCAATAGTATGACTAACAAATACGTTACCAATAAAAGAATACACATGATTATTGTTGGCTTTAAGGTAGCATCAAATGAACACAAGGTACTCTTAATCGAAATGAGTTACTTTACATCAGAAAAAAATTGAGGATCCAACTATAAAAACAATACGAAAGCTCTTAAGACTAAATGAGAGGGAGTGCATTGCTTATAATCAAGAAACTAATAGTAGAGTTATAAATAAATGTCACAAGACTTCTATAGCTACAATATCTAAGATAGATTTTGGTGACTAATT
>DASQYF010000052.1:0-8877 GCA_035639375.1 Nitrososphaeraceae archaeon | reverse complement strand
GTACACAAGGTACTTTCCTATCTCTCTATTATGGTGAATATCCATATGTAACTTCTAAAGATGTGACTGCTTCAGGAATATGTTCGGATGTGGGTATTGGTCCGAAAAAGATAGATGAAGTACTTGTTGTCTTCAAATCTTTTGTCACACGTGTTGGAGGCGGTCCATTGCAAAATGAGGTTAGTCGCGAGGAGGCAAAAAAAAGGGGCTGGCTTGAATATGGAAGCGTTACGGGCAGAGAGAGAAGAGCATCACCATTTGATATGAACCTAGCGAAGAAAGCCATAAGATTGAATAGTGCGACACAGCTGGCGGTAACCAAGCTCGATGTCATATTCCCAGAATCTGGTAGTATAACGGAATTTAACAAGTTGTCATATGAAGCGAAAGAGTTTATTCAAAATATAGAAGCCGAGACAGGACTAAAAGTTGTATTAATAGGAACAGGCGCTGAATTGAACGATATAATTGATCGTCGGGCAGAATACTGAAAGATCACTCAGAATTTAATGGTAGTGTATTACACTATTGATACTCTTTTTTTTGCAACCAATTTTTTATAATGTTTCTGTGTAATCTCAGTTCTCTAAGTAACAGTTTGTTATCTTGAAAATTCAAATGCTTAAGAATAAATTTCAGTCTTTTAATTACATCATTATTATCTTCGGAATTCATCATAGTCTTTGTCACAACTGCATCTTTTAGATTGCTTTTCTTTGGCTTAAATTGTGGATGATTTTCATTCTTACTGTTAAAAGTTAATTTCAAAATCAAAATGGCATATTCAATATTGACATAAGCATGCCATAATAACATAGAGTTATTATTGCCAGCCGAATTGTAACTGTCAAGATTTATAATTGCAAGATTCAGCAAGTGTCTAATCTTATTTTTTATGTAGGAGTCATTCAATCTCGTCTATTGTTTGCTTTTCCCAAGTAAAAATTTTAACTCCGATGCTTGCGGATGATTTTAATAGTATTCATTTATTGAATAGTTATATAAATTGCGTCTGAAATATCCCTGTTATGTAGAGTTATCTGATATGAAAGATTTCGGCAGATTAGTATGTGCGCTAGAACGTGCTCCTTTACCAGCTTTCTCATTGATAATGAATAAGGAATATATATTTGCAGTCCAGACCGATTTCATCGATGGTAGGCCGGTAATTTATTTTGTAAATAGTCCACAACATCGAGACGGACAATATCTTGCATACAGAATCATTGGAGGAATCGAAGAAGTTATGGTGGTGGACTCTATTGTCAATCCTTCTTTTGTTTATTCTCCAATTATAAATATAGACAAATTTCCTTCTGCTTTAACAAAAATATCACGTGTGCAAAAAAAATCAGGCTATTTAGCGATAAGATTAAAGGACCTCTCCAGTCTTGCAAAAGTTGCTGCTTATAAAACAATATATGATGAGCCACCACTACCCTTGTTTCTTTTCAAAGACCATAACGGTACTGATAGGAGGGTTAACGATAGCAATTCAAGGCTTATTGTAGGAGCTACGATGAGTTTGAATGAATCTGAAACTAAATCTTACTTCTACTATGTAATTCTGAATGAGGAACCTAAAGATCATTTTTTACGATATTCTAGCCAGAAAATCGAACAACCATCTTTTTGTGGCAGGTTAGATGAGCATGGATATATTTATCTCAAATTGATTAGATTAGCGCATACACATCCGCTGGTGGGAATAAACGAATAAATCTAGTTCATATCGTCAGAGAATCATCAACAGTTCGAAAAGAAAAAAGAGCCATATCATTTTAGCTCTTGATGCCACTCCACGAAAAGATTTAAAAAATTTTATTAAATCTATGATCAGCCTTTTGCAGCATCATATATGTGCAATTAAAATGAATTTTCATCTTATATTGCCTCTTTCTTTGTCTGAATTAACCGAGATAAATAGACTAGCCCATCGCTATGGCCTAGTGTCTATTGCAGATTTAAAATTAAACGATATCAAAAGCACAAATGAGATCGCCATAGAATATCTATCGATCATGAAATTTGATGCTGTGATAGTAAATCCATTTATGGGAGATGGCGAATTGCGACTTGCTTCAAAACTAGCTCATAAGATTAACTTTGGAATTATTGCATTAGTCTATATGAGTCATCCAGGAGCAGAACAAGGGTTCGGTATCGATGTAATTAATAAAAAACAGATGACTGCTAATCAGAACGTCACTCAGATGTACAAGCTATTTTTTGATTACGCCTCTAACTCTCATGTCGACGGTATTATAATCGGCGCCACACAGTATAAAATCCTCAGGGAATTATCTGATCTTACGAGGATACCAATCTATTCGCCAGGAATAGGGAAGCAGGGCGGTGAAATAGCAAAGGCCGCTAAAAATGGTACTAATTTTTTTATTATAGGTCGATCTATAATTGAATCCAAAGATCCTTTACAAGTTGTTACAAAGATAAAACAGCAGATCTCTACTAATATGTAATATCATGGAGAGAATTTTTTTCTAAAAAACCTTGTGCCTCAATAAGAACTTTTTTTGCATTCTTATAAGTGAGCAAAGCCAAAGCCTTGTCGTATACTCTCCATGAATAAGCATTATGCTCATGTGATAATTTAACTTGTTTGATGTTTGTTTTCGCTATATAGAAGATAACTTCTTTTTGAATTAGTCTTTGATCATGTCTATAATAGTAGTGTATTTTGTTCTTAAAATCTTTGAAGAATTCAACGTCGTCAATTCCGGTCTCTTCTCGTATTTCTCGACGTGCTGTCTGAATTTCATCCTCTCCAACTTCTATATTACCCTTTGGAAAATCCCAATGACCGGCTGTATAATTTAATAATAAATACTCTATTTGGCCTATTGTGCTATCTAAAGAAAATACTACTGCCCCAGCCGAGCGTTCTTTTGCCGTTCCTTTCATATTCAATAGTTTTATCTAACTCCTTTCGACTTAACAGAATTGTCAGTTTTTGCTGCTTCTGTTAATTCCTGTTGTCCGTGTGTGTGATCCTTCATTATCATTACTAGTCTTTTTATCAGTAGCCAGGTCCAAAAAAGACGAAGCTGCGTAATCATGAATATCTTCCCATTCTTCCGCTGTTATCCAGTAACTACAATACCATTTGCGTAAATCTTCATTATAATCGCCATGCTCAGGCATATTTTATGCTTCATTATTCTCTCTGTTTTGTAATTTATAAATGATCCCAAGCAAGTGTAATAACATCAGAATATCATTTTCCAAATCGTCTTATTCTACGTTGGTAAGTCCTGATTGCCCGCATGAGATCAATTTTACGAAACTCAGGCCAAAATACATCCATGAATACTAATTCACTGTAAGCGCTCTGCCATATTAGAAACCCACTAAGACGCTTTTCACCTGATGTTCTCAATATCAAATCGGGTTCTGGCTGAGGCAAATGTGATGTATACAAACAGGATTCAATTATAGTTTCATCTATATCATCTACATCTATTTTGCCAGATTTTGCCATCGTAGCAATTTTTTTTATGGCATCGACAAGTTCTTTCTGTCCTCCATATGCGATGGCTATATTCAAAAACATGTTATTGTAACTGGCAGTTTCCTGTTCTAACTTGCTCAGAATTTCCTGAAGTTCCTTTGGCAATATCTTAATATTTCCTATTGCCTTTATCTTCATCTGGCGTCTATGGATTCTAGAATCATTGTATAATTTTTCTAATTTTATTTGTAGCAATTTATAAATAGTATCAATTTCTTCTCCTTTTCTCTCTAAATTTTCATTTGACAATACATACAGAGTTGTTATCTTGATTCCTAGATCATGGATCCAATTCAAAAGCTCTTCTGCCTTATCCGCACCAATTAAATGACCATTTTTCAAACCAACAAAATGATATCTTGCCCATCTTCTATTTCCGTCCAAGATGATCGCAATGTGATTCGGAAGTGAATTTCTTACAATCTCTGATTCAAGTCGTCGTTCGTAAAGGCTATAAAATATACTACGTTTGAAGATTGTCTCTGCAAGCGCCCTACTATGAATATCCTGTATCTCCATCGAAGTACATCTTTAACTGTTTAAGGACGATTTTATTGTTTATATTAACTTTATTACAACTTAATTTTTGATTTCAATGCTTCATAGTCTCGCCACCCTTTCTATTTTTAAAATATTGGAACAAGAATGTTGCAGCCACCAATGTGATAGCCAATCCGGCAAGGAGTGACGAGATCAATGTAAACGGGTTAGTGCCCTGAGTTAGAACAGATGTAAACTGCAAAATCGGAATATACAGCAAGGAAAGGATTACTAGCCTAAGAATATCTGAGATGATTCTTATGCTTCCTCTGAACCAATTGCTCAGCAAAGTTCCAGCAAGTATTGTCGCGATACCTATCCATAGCAGTGTAATCGTACCATGGGCAAAACTCCCTACTATTATTCTATTAGAAATTATTTCTGTAGTGCTCATATTAGGCCTAAGTGCTTCAGTTGGTATGCTTGAGAAACCATTTGCTATAGACACTAATATAATTAGAATACCGGCAAATATTGAGAATATCCGAATAAACGTACTGGGAGTAGGTTTACCAAGCGAACCCAAGGCTTTATCTATGTCGAATGCACGGATTATGAATGCACTACCCAATATGCTCAAAAGAATGGCTATCGCCTCTTTTGTTAGTCCTAAAAGGGTAGCGAGACCACTTGCAACCAACAGCGCTCCGGGAACACCTAAGAAAAATTTTGAGTAGCGAGGATCAAAGACGAGCATTTTGATATACCTGCCCAGAATTGCATAAGAGTATTCAACGCTTCTGCTCTGTTTTATAACGATCCTTTGAACGGATATGATAGGCAATAGTGCCTGAATAATTGGAATGACAGCCTCATCATCTTCGCCGTCAGAAACAAGTACTGCAGAATCCGCCTTATACTTGCTAAGAATATCATGGATTTCAAATCCTACTTTTTCATCAGCTTCAATTCCACGATTAAATTTCCCTGCCACTAGAGCAACTTCTGCATTATACCCTTTGCTTATGAGTTCTTCGTAAGATTTAATCGCCGCAAATATAGCATTTGCGTCGGAATCTTCAGGGTCTTCAATTGCAAGCTTGATGCCAGCATCTATACAGGATTCTCTTCCTACAACTGGAGTTTCCATACGTGCCTTTCCGCCTATATCGTCATCTCTGTCTATACACAAAACAAGGATTTTATTGTGCCTTGTAGAGGATTTGTATAAACTATTACTACCAATTGAGTGTATGTCCTTTTGATATTGATCTGCATTATCAGTTGTTAATGGCATCTGTTGTTACGTATAATTATACTATAATATACTTGTTAATTAATTTGACGAGAAGCAAGAGTATTGGTTATTCATTATCTCCTCCTTCTACAAACTTGTATTCAAAGCAATTAACTCCTTTTATAGGAGCGATTTTAATAGACCCGCCATTGTAGTTAGTATATGTGCTATCTAAACCGGGGAAAGTAGTTTTGGGCTTTGATTTTAGAAAGCATTTGTATTTATCAGTAGATAATTGTTTTGCGATATTAATTACCGCGACCTAATAATGGTTTTCTATGTTAAAATGATGCATTTATTATTATTTTATAACGAACTTCAGTCTCAAATAAGGTACTTATTATATTTGTTATCTATTATAATGCTTTATACGCCAGATGAATCGTGTAAGCAAACTATGAATTCAACTCTAAGCAGTAGACGTGTGACATCGTCACCTAATTTAGGCATAATTATTTATAAAAAATACTTAACTGATGAATTGGCAATACTACGACTTAAACCAGAACAAGGAAGAGTTCCTGATTTTCAGGCAGGACAATTTGTTGCGCTAGGTCTGGATCTTTTGCATCACAATAGAATAACATATAGAGCATATTCTATTGCATCCCCTCCAGAAGAAAAACGACATTTTGAATTCTACATCAAAATGGTGACTGATCCTCTTCCAGGTCAGTTAACAACTGCTATATTTAATTTAAAAGAAAGAGACAGGGTTTATTGGTGTCATCCCGCTGGATTTTTTACCTTAGAAGAAAAAAAGAACGACGGATCATTAGATACGAGACGACTAATACTTGTTGCTTCTGGAACAGGTCTAGCCCCGTTTATAAGTTATACTCTTCATTTAAAAAACAAAGGTACATGTAGAGAAATAATCTTGATGCATGGAGTAAAATATGCCACAGACTTGGGTTATCGAGAAATTCTAGAAAATTTGCAGACACAAACTCAGAATAATTGGAACTTTAAATATGTCCCAACAGTAAGTAGACCTGATCATCAGTTATCGGCAGGATGGAATGGAAACAACGGGAGGGTAGAGTCCTTGATCATGAGCAATGATGAGGGTATTTCCGAGCTGGAGCGAATTGTAGGAGAGAGAATCAGTCCTGAAAACTCATTCTTCCATATTTGCGGATACCAAGGAACTATTGATGCAGTAGTTAAACTGTTGACTCCTGCTGGATTTGTCACGAACAGAAATAAAAGAAACGACGGATCCTTTGACATTAAAATAGAAACTTATGGTTCATAGCCCAAGATGATTTTCTATTATAGGGATATAAGATCTATAAGTAAATGAATCATTTACATATAGAGATCGGGCTGGAAATATTATTTTATATCTTTTTATTACAAAGAGCGTTTGAGAATGAATTATGCACTTAGAACTATGCTATATCAAGGTTCAGCAATGGTGAATATTTGTGATATAGAGTTGGTAGGGACTAAATTAGAACAGGGTGAAATTGTAGTTGATTTAACCAGAGAATATTTCCAGCAAGAAATAATTGAAGAGAGCGAGGCGGAGAATCTTCTCAAGACATGCTCTGTAGCGAATTTGGTGGGAGAAAGAATCGTAAATAAAGCAATAAAGCTAAGATTAGCAAAAGAAATAAGCATAAAGAGGATAAGCGGGATACCTTTCTTGATGATTTTTAAGTTTCAACATAGATACTAACTAGTATTTAAATCAAGAAAATACCTTTGAATTATCGCAAAAAGTAAAGTGAAACAAAAAAGAAAATCTGAGCATGCGCGGAAGAAAGCTTTGAATAGAGCATATAGTTCATACGTTGTTAATGAACGTGAAATATATTGCTTCCAAAGAATTCAGAAAAAGGGATAAGCGTTTGGCTAAATTTTCTGGATATCATCACAATTGTAGTTTTGCATGAATTAACATCTTTTTTGATTTGGATTATTCATTTGATATTAAAATATTGAACCGTAAACAATTTTTCCTACCCTGATATTCTTAGTATAAGAATTTTTATGCTGATGATATGCCAAAGCTTTATTTAAGAAACGGATTAGCATAAAGAGAATCGCAGGAGAAATAATAATTGATCTTTGAGCAAGTAGTAAAAATTCCAGACGATAGAATAGGCGTTATTATTGGAAAAAATGGCAAGGTCAAGACGGAAATTCAAGATAAGTGCGGCGTCGCAATTGATATAGATAGTGAAAACGGAAATGCCATAATCTCCTCTACTTCAAAGCCAATAGTCGAAATGGAACCGTTCAAAGCAGTAGAGATTGTATCTGCTATTGCCAAAGGTTTCTCCCCGGAGAGAGCATATAGATTGCTAGGCGAAGAAGAAGTCTTGCAGTTAGTGGATTTGAGAGATTACGCTGGCAAATCTGCAAATTCTTTAAGCAGAATCAAAGGAAGAATAATTGGAGAAGCCGGAAAATCTAGGAAAACCATTGAAGATATAAGTGGAGCTTTTATCTCTGTCTATGGTCATACTGTTGGACTTATTGGAACTTTTGAGGAGATAAAACTTGCGACTGAAGCTGTTACTATGCTGTCAAAAGGAAGATCGCATGCAAGCGTCTATAATATGTTGCAAGAGGCAAAGAGAAAATCAAAGTTAGATCGAATGCAACTATGGGAAAACGATACAATGCGTAAATTATAGCGTCTGAATTCTTAAGGTCAAAACTCCGTTTCTGTACTTGCAGTCAGATATAGTCATATCACTTGTCGATTTTAACAGAATATCTTTGGCAAAATTATGGCCTCCCCTTATATAGAGAGTGCCTTCTCTCAACTTGACATCTATCTGATCCTCTGGACCTGGAACCTCAGCTACGAATACCGTTTCATGATCACCTTGAATAAGATCATAAATCCAATTTTTTTCTTCAAGAGTGGTCGGCGTATTTTCTGAATTTTGAAAAATGATTAATCGCTTAAATTCTTTGACCCAATAAATCATTAGACTAGACGCGATAGCCAGAAGTAAGAAACCGACATAACTCCGATCGAGCCTTGCAATTATAAAAAACATTACACCTATAAAAAGCAGAGCAAAGAAAGGTATGATAAAATTCATTGATAAATCAGAATAATACTTCTTCTTATATCGTGCTATCTCAAGTCACTCCTTCTCTCTCCCATAAGTAAATATATCATGGTAATAAATCCCTATATAACGCAGTAGCTTGCAGTTCAATTTTAAAGATTATGAAACACAAAGCTGCATGTAACATGTATTAAATATAATTTATATGGTCTCTTTACGCCTGTATTATGTATTGAGTGATAGCTCAGGTAAAAATTCTGATAAGTATCCTGTCTCAAAATCAACGTACTATACCGCAAGTACAGTAGTAGCAATGGTCATGGCCATACCAGGTATTATTGCTCTGCTGTTAGTAAGAACTTATACTACTGATGTTACGAGCCAAGTTGTTATTAGCTCCATTGTCTTTTTTGTGGCAATGGGATTCTCATTTAAAATATCCAAGAAAATTGCTAACAAGATGAATAAGAATAAACCAAATCATTCTGGCTAATAATGCTCCGACCATCTTCTAAAAATATTATGTTCAATACCGA
>DASQYF010000051.1:0-8970 GCA_035639375.1 Nitrososphaeraceae archaeon | reverse complement strand
TCTAACGACTTGTCTTATGAGCTTTTTTGTATTAATGAAAGACTCTTTACTTTTGCTCCTACAGATAATATCAAAGGAATAAAGGCAAAGACAGGGAGCCAGTAATTAGATTAGTAATTGGTTGCCTTTTCTTTCCTCCGTATTATAAACTACTTCTGAAATAGTATCCTTGAAGTGAGCAAGTAAGACTTTATCTATGTTACTCTGAACAAATTTAATGAGCATTTTCATCTAATTTGTTTCCACAGTATATTTTAGATATTCAGATTTGACCTAATCAATCTATCAAGGATCTTAGAAATTTTTTCTTAATTTTTTAATATATTTACAAATTAAAATGAGTTCCAGCAGTAGATCCAAATTGTATTACTGATAGTCTTTTTCTCTAATGCAGCATATGAAGTCGATATTCTCTCTATATTGATCCATCAAATATCTAACAAAAAAATAAAGTTGAATCTTGATCCACATAAGATTATTTTCTTGAAGATTAGGAAAACCTCTTTTACTAAGAGGACACTAAGAAGAATTAAAATAAAAACAATAATTTAGTCTGAGATTTGGAGTATCTGTATTAGTATAAGACAGAGTTATTTTAGCCCACTTGTATCATTGTTATGAGGCAAAAGCATATTTCGACATTTGTACTAGCCCTACTTTTATGAATTAACTCTGTTTCTACAGGCAGTGTGGCAACACAAACAAATCAAGCAATAAACCAGATCTACTGCATGCCTCTTTCTTCTAGTAAGGAAAATTAAGTTGCCTATCAATCAATAGTCTTGCACATAATTTCATTAATCAATTTTACAGTTTGCTGAATATGAGTTAAATGACTGCCCTCCCAATATATTTTTTTACAACCTGAGCATTTAAAAAATTGTTTGTGTTGTTTAATAATATTTGAATTAACATCTTTTACAACATCGGAAGGTTCTTTTCTTATTAGCAATCCATTACATATAGCACATCTGGAGTCTATAGTATGAAACGTCAACAGCGCAATACCACATTTAGATAATATATGAACTATGTCTTTTAGATCATCTGAACCTTGCAACAAAACACTATCTGCTTTATTTTTTAGAGTCCTTTTGAAAAGCTCTTTATCACAGGTCAGGATAATTCTATTTTCTGTAATGCCAATCTTTAATATCTCGTCGTCATGTGTATGCGCGACATATAATGTATCAAACCCAAAAATCCGTAACTTGCGAGCGACACTTCCCAGCATGGCATCAGCTAAAAAAGTTTGCTTTGAACTAACTAATAACCTCTCCTCTACATTCTTCACACGTGAATGTGCCTTCATTATATTGCAAAAGATCAGACCATTCACCACACTCATCGCAATATCCTGAAACATTTCCCATAGACCGACCGGTTTCTCCTCGAATAAGTGCCGATTTCTCTGAGATGACATCAACCAGATCTGGAGTTACTGCAATAACGTCTGAGGCAGAGATAATTCCGACAATTCTATTTTTGTAGACGACACCTAGTCTCTTAATATTATGCTTTCGTAATACACGAGCAGCCTCAGTGACTCCTTCTTCACCTTCAATTGTGTGCAATTGTTGCATAATATCAGAAGCATTAAGTAAACTTGGTTTGACATCTTTAACAACAGCATTTGAAACTATATCCCAATCGGTGACAATTCCTAATGGCTCTTCCTTATCCATAATTACAATACTACCAATCTTTTCTTCTTTCATCTTTATAGCAATGTCTTTAATACTTGCCTCAGTAGAAGCTGATATCACAGGACTATTCATTATATCTCTGACAAGCACTCTAGTTGTCATATTAGCATCACCATGTTGCCTGACAGGTTTTTTTACCACAGCTTTAAAACAAAATTATGGCCTTAAGTACTTTGCTCATCCGGCGAAGCTGATTTTGATAAAAGAACGTGTTCTCCATCTCCTCTTCCTGTAAAATAAATTTTGGACTGTCCGTTCGGGATTGTTCTAATAAAGTCATCGAGAGAAGTGTTTTTGATAAAATCTGCCAAACCATAAATTTCATTTCTATAAGTATCAGCTGCTGCCACTCTTACAAGTTCACTCTTGATCCTTTTTGCTGCGTTCATAGGATCCATTCCACCTGGCAACAAGATTGAAAAGACCAGAGCTTTGTTCTTAATAGATTCAACAGGTCCACAAACTAGAACATATCTATCGCTCAAATGCATAATTCCTAATGCAAGTCTTATTTCAGATCCCTTGATATAATTTCGCTTTCCCTCTATGACAAAAGAACCTTTTGGAAGATATTGTCCTGTTGGAGCACCCTTCTTTATCTGATCCGGCATCACCCAATATGCATCGGCGCTAGATAACACATCCTTCCACGCTCTACTAAATGACACGGTTGCCTGTGCTACTTCCTGTAATGTCGTTTCTATTCCTCCAGCCTTAATTGCATTCTTGATAATGAAGAATGGAGAACCGTACACTTCGGCATGAAATACTACATCATATTCCGTCAAATGTTTGCGTATTATAGCGGAGTTTGACGAAGCATCTCTTCCCCCAATTGCAAGTAGCCCATCACCTGTGATAAACCATCGATATCTCTCATACCATTCTCGATTAGCCTGTTGCTTGATAACAATTTTCTTCTGAATGGCAGAACTTCGATTTCGTAATCTTTCAATTTGATCAATCAGTTCTCTTTTAGTTTCTTCGATTGATGTATTTCCACGTTCCATTTCCTTAGCTCTTTCATATAGCATTGAAGATACCTTAGGAAGATTAGGATTCAAGTGAATACGTTCGCCTACTATTTCCAGATATTTTATTCCTCTTTCGTTTACAATAGTTGCATAATTTGTTTGAAGCAGGCTTTTGACTGAATCATCAGTATAATCATTAATCCCAATATAAGAGAGTTCCATTAATTCATTGGCAATTTTTCTGATAGCAGTAGCCTTTGAAATAACTGCCTCTTTTGCTCTGTTCAGTTCGGAAAGATCATGTTCTAATAATGCAACTTGTTTATCTATTTCAATTGTTCTAATGTTGCTATCTATATTCATAATATTGTTGCTTAAAACCTCGTCTACAGCATCAAGATAAGAATTAACTTTTCTGATGTTCATTTTTCTGGCATTATTTGTTATAATAGGAAGTGCATCTTGTGCTTTCCCATCTTCTCCCAAAATGACAATTGGTTCATGATTTCTGCCTGTGCTTACGTCCGTAACTAGATCCTTGATAGCAACATAGATTCTGGCCAAATCCTCGTCTAGAAGCTGTCCAACTTTTCTTGATTGTATTCCTGCCCTTGTTGCAATTTCTTCTATAAATTTTTTTGGCATTGAAAGATTTCTTCCCATCCATCTTTTGACATCAAGATCCCTTACCTCGTTTTTCATTGTTGTTTTTAGCTGCTCTAGCGAAAGATCAAATACATCAATTCCTCTATTAGGCGGTGGTGTATATCGTAATCCAATCTTTAATGTTCTATGCCTCACTTCGATAGAATTGATAATAGATATAATCTGCAGACTTTCATCACAAAGAATAATATTTCCTTCACCGAAGAATTCGACAATCATTATTCTCGAACCACCATTCAAACGCAGGAATTTAATAGTCACAATACGCTCGCTGCCTATCTGACCAATATATTCAATTTTAGATCTTTCAAGTTCAGCTTTGATAATGTTAATCTGTTCGTTTTCCTCGACTGGTTTGAACTTCAACTTTGTGATCCAGATACCTTTGACAGAAACCATTAGAATAATATCGGGTTCTTTTGAGTGATGTAACTTAAAAAGTAAAGAATCTTTTGTAACGGCATTTATACTACTAACATAATATCCTGACATAATTTTCGAACTAGCCTCATTTACCAGATAACGTAACTCAATACCAGATAATTCCATGATAACTCGAAGGTTTGTCACAAATATTAATCAAAACAATTTATCTTCTATTTTTAAAAGTCGATGAACCGCAAGAAATTAAACCAAGTGTCATTTAATGACAGAAAGTAGCCTATTTGGAGTCTCTAGACAGAGTTTTTTATATGAGAGCAATTTTGGGATTAATTGCAGGTATAATTACAGGATTTATAATAACACCACACACAGGTCAATCTAGCGCTGTAGGAACAATAGTTCTTATTGCTATTATTTTTTACATAATATCTTATACACTCGCGAAGCGTATTGCAAAAAATATACCCAAGACAGAAAAAAGAAAGTTAGCTACAAATGGCATATTCCCATTTATTTTTCTATTAATGATGTTTATGATTGTCGTATATACTGGATTGTATCAATTCATGGCACGTTAAAATACTGCTTTTTTATTAAATACAAACATTGCTTTGGGATTATGATACACCAGGTATTCCTGATGAGTTATTTGACAGAGATGATGAAATTCCAATTACCAAGGAAGATATCAGGTCTGTAATCATTAGCAAATTACGATTGAAAAAGAATTCTTCTGCGATAGATATCGGATGTGGAAGTGGTAGCATCACAGTAGAGCTCTGTTTACAGACAAAAGAGGGCAAAGTATATGGTATTGATTTTAATCAACGCGCGGTCGAACTAACTAAAAGGAACCTCCAAAAATTTGGAGTAAAAGCTGAGATATTCTTATCAAATGCACAAGATATTTTGCCATTACTGCCACAAGTAAACTCAGTAATGATCGGTGGAACTTGGGGAGATACCGAGCAAGTTATACATCTGGGCATAGATCGATTGAAGAAAGGTGGTAGAATAGTAATTGATACAATTCTAATTGAAACAATGTACAAGACAATAACTACAATAAATGAAGCAAAACTGAATGAAGTTGATATCACACAAGTAACAATTTCAAAGGCAAGAAAAGTATCCACAGGTACAATGATTACTTCAAGAAATCCAGTGATGATTATTTCGGCTACAAAATAGATAATAAAGCAACAGTAAAAAAATTACTCTATCAATTTAGAATATGGAATGTAAAATATTAAATTAAAATAATTACTGGAAAAGAGATGTTTAGAAAAGAGATGTTGATTGTTAAAATAATCTAAGGAACACACATTGTATAGATTATAGACCCTAATCAGCAAAAGATATCCAAAGGGAATATTATCAATACATTTTGCAATTTAACCAAGAATTATGAATTGACCGATCCTTCTACTTAACTGATCATTACATTTCCTTCGTATGCATCAAATCATTATGCTACATTCTTTAATGATTTGTTAGGAAATTTCTTTTTGTAAGAATGGAATAATCTTTACTTAGTTTAGCAAGTTTAGTAAATAAGTGCATATAATTCAAAAGATGATTATCATCTTTTAAATAACACCTCTCATTTGAGAAGATGTGAATGAAACTATTTTGCGTCGGATGCGGTCCAGGAGATCCTGAACTACTGACACTTAAAGCAATAAATCTTATTAAAAATGCGGAGGTCATTTTTGCACCTACTGCTCGGGAGGGCAAACCTAGCATTGCCCTTTCAGTAGTTGGAAGATATGTGGATAAATTAGCAAAGATAGTTTCTCTTATATTTCCTATGGTCAAAGATCGAGAATCTCTAAAGGATTATTGGAAAAGAAATGCCGATCAAATAGCAGATGCAGTTAGAGCAGAGAAAAGAGTGGTTTATTTGACTGTTGGTGATCCTGCATTATATAGTACGTGGATATACATACATAGAGAGCTGCAAAACAATCACCCTGATATCGAAATAGACATAGTGCCTGGTATTGCATCTATGTTTGCGTTTGCTGCGCAGGCAAAAATGAGTCTGGCAGAAGGAGATGAAACTCTTGCAATAGTTCCTGCTTGTTATGATTTAGATAAAGTTAAACAGACAGCAAATAGCTGTGATACAGTTATTTTTCTCAAGGATGGCAGATACTTTGACAGTGTAATTGAAATGCTTGCTGACGTAGGCTTTGCAGATGATTCCATGATTGCAATAGCTCAAGACGTATCTGTGACAGGCGAAATAATGAAAATGAACAAACTTAGCGATTTGCGTGGAATTAAGGGTACAACAGAGAAATATTTCTCTATAATGGTGGCAAAGAAGAAGAATGGTTGAAGCTAATACGGTTTTTTTTGTAGGCTCAGGTCCTGGCGATCCCGAACTTATAACTATTAAAGCAAAAAGGCTGTTGGAAGAAGCAGATGTTATAGTTTATTCTGGCTCCTTGTTAAATCCAGAAGTATTACAATACGCAAGAAAGGATGCGCAGCTCTACGATGCTTCTATCTTAGATAGAGAAAAAATTTATGAGGTTTTAAGAGATTCAACAAATGAGGGCAAAATTGCCATTAGATTCCATGATGGTGATCCTGGACTTTTTAGTACTATTCGAGAACAAATAGATAAACTGGAAAAGGATGGAATACATTGCAAAGTAGTCCCAGGGATAACCGCTATACTTGGTGCAGCTTCTGCCATGAACTTAGAATTAACTCTTCCAGGTAATACTCAGACTATAATAATAACACGTGCAGAATTTAGGACTCCTGTTCCCGATAGAGAAAAAATTTCAGAACTTGCAAAACATGGGGCTACAATGGTATTTTACCTCAGTGTTCATTTGATTACAGGTATTGTAGAAGAGCTACTGAAGGGTGGAGTATATACAAAAGAAACACCAGCAGCAATTGTCTACCGAGCAACTTGGAAAGATCAAAAGATAATAAAAGGAACTCTTGGAGATATTGTGAAGAAAACAAAAGAATCTAAAATAATCAAAACTGCATTAATTATTGTTGGAGACGCCATAGCGCCAAAACAATACGAATTTTCTAAGGTATATGATGCAGGATTTACACACGGATACAGACGATCAAAAAACTAATGCTAGTGTAGGTAGTAAGGTCTCAACATATATCTTTGCCACTGTGACACTATACCTTAATAGGAAAATAAAATACATTTATTAGCCAACTATTAGAGGCCTCATATAGCACTCTACAGGAATTTATTAATGTGTTATTACTTTGTGGTTGTTGTTATTGTTGCTTCTCTATTCTAATAGAATCTTCGCAATTATTGAAATCTATCGTTTACGTTTACATTTTGCTTCCGATAATCCATGATTTACAACGATTAGAATTTTTTATCGTGCTCCAATCAGATTAGTGTCTCTATATTTATTCTCTAGCTTCAGATTAAGTGGCGAAATTTCCCTATAAATCAATAGTATGCCAGATAATACTTTTCAAACGGAATTCAGGGCTCATTTTTGATGACATTCTGTGTATTCATTGTGCTATTAGAATAATTTGACATCTTGAACAATCACTCAACTAGAGGTATTCTGTATAATTCTTTCTGAGATACAGAGGACCATGCCCCCATTCCACTTCCGCCAGTTGCATTTGTGTCTACAATCTCGCTGATAACTATTTCCTTAGGGGCCATTGGCGGCCAAATCATTGCAACATACTCGCTGGCATTTCCTGTCCTATCGAGGCTGGCTATTTGCATATTCTCTTTTTCAAATCCTTGCATAACGAGTTTTTCTTTTATCGGATCAATAAACTGGTGCTGCCCATGAACTATAAGGTATATCTTTTTACTAGTATCTATAGAAGACGACATATAATTTTTCATATGATAGTAGAATCGCATACCTTTAAACATATTGATGCTATAGAATAGATAAAATCAAGTTATGACAATAATTTCTGATTCTTATATGCGTATGATTCTTCCTGAAGATATATCATATCGTTTATCTGAATTCATTGCTGGTAGACAAAATTTTCCATTTATAAGAAATGATGAACCGATATGCATTTTTTATCTTTATGGAAAAAAAAACGGAGTTAGAAATAATAAAGAATCTAATGAAGTTATAAGTCTCGCAGAGAATACTATAGTTAATTTACAAAGAGATATAGAGGCATATAATGGTAGTCCCAGATCAAAGATGGATTCACAATATATATACAGTAAATTGGTCAACAGGGAATTGCAAATCGGTGTTGAAGAAAAAAAACATGTCTCTAAAGAAAGAATTCTGAATGATCCGGTGATAATATCTGACTGTTTTGCACAGCATGTGTCCTACTATAATCAAGAATATTTTTTTCACTTATACGGTCCCCTGAGAGAATACGATCTTATAAACGACGTAAGAAAATATCTCCTAGGAAGAATGGTGATGTTAGGATTTAATAGAAAGGATGAACAGTCATTGCCATTTCAAAATGCCTTTATACCACTATACGTGTGGATAAGAGACCACATGCACATCAATGTATGATTATCTGATAATTGTATTTTGACTATTAAGTAAACCGATGGTTTTTTAATGGCTGCAGGTCGAAAACTCTGCTTAGAGACTAGAAAAATTATATACCAACTGACAGAGTAAATAGATTAGATGCAAAAAGAAATTTTCAAAGCCTTAGTTAAGAAAGAGATGTAGAAGAGGCAACACATATCGTATGACTTTGTATGGAAAATTGTGTAGAAACTGCTCAACAATAGGATTTACTAGATGTCATAAGGTGTTGGAAGTTACCAACGTACACATTGTCCCTTTAGAGCCGATGGGTGTTATTCCAGATACTTGATATTCGAGGCTTCATCTACCTCAGGTTTATTTAATGTAAATAATGATTTCTAATATTATTACTTGTTATAGTTCTATGACAATGACAGATACTAATAGCAGTGCAGCTGATAATATCACTAAATAAACAGCTTTCATTAATGCTCAAAATCTAGATTGCTTTATAATTAATGAATTAAAACATTTCTTATAACAAACTACTCAAGTCATAAAATGAACTTTCAGCGCAATTTATTTGTACCAGAATTTTAAAGATGAAACTTTACGTTATCTTATATGCTAGTCTAGTGTATGTATATATTAGGTGCTATTTTTGACACAAAACAGTTTTCCGATGAGGGAATGGCATGTTGAACACATGGAGAAAATAATTGTAAAGTACGTAAGAGGATTATCAGAGAA
>DASQYF010000050.1:0-11562 GCA_035639375.1 Nitrososphaeraceae archaeon | reverse complement strand
GTACCACTAGCCATAACATGATCTATGGTAATTCCATCATTGTATTTGATAACATTTACATGATCTTTTTCATTCATATACTTGCCATACTCTGACTTTCTAGAACCATCTGCTTTAGGATAACTATCAAATGTTACCGTTTCACCTTCAGCCACATCTACACTAAAGATAAGAAGTCTAGGCTGAGCATTCTTATAGCTTGTCGCTATTGGAAATTTTGCAAATTTTAAAATAGTCTGTTTTAGAGGGTCGTTACTATGAATAAGGAACCATGTGTTACCTTGCTCATCGAAGAACTTTGAATCAGGTCTAGGTTGTAAAGGTTCATGCACCCTACGTGCTCCATTTGAAATAAAGAACTTTACAGAATAGTATCTTCTAGCAGCCTCTGCTGAAGCAACACCTTGGCTATCTTCTTTTGATGCTTTCTGCCATTCAGCCCAACCAGGTAACTTGTTAATATCTTGTTCAGATAGAGTTGAGGCTAATCCTTCTTCCTTATCTGTCCAAAACAGTTCAAGCTTTTCTATTGCATCTTCCCAACTTCCTGTTTGTAAAAACTGGCTAACTAAAACTGCACCATTCATTGCACCTATGGATGTACCTGCGACGATATCAAATAACAGCCTATTTTCTTGACCTTTTTCCTTATCTTCCTCTTTGAGTTTCTTAGATAGAAACTTAAGCACACCTACCTCATAAGCACCAACTGCGCCTCCACCTTGAAGAACAAGAGCTCTTTGTCGTCTAGGTTTATTTTCTTCTGAGGACATTATAGACTATCAGAGTATAGTGGCTACTACGATTTGAAATTCTTTTCTATTGGTGTAAGGTAAATGCGTTCTACCTTGTTAATCCCATGCCCGGTCCAACATGTTTACCACAAGACACCATAATGTCATCATTATAACAAGTAAATTCAACATTAAGCTGTAGTTGTATTATATGTATGTATAATGGAGCAGTCCTCCCGAATGCAACTAAAACATACAACAAGGTTAGGCATTTTGATAGTCTATAGCATTAGAAAGGGGAGATAGAGAGAAATGCCTTACCACCATGATTATGCACGATACTCCCTCTGTCCCTGATTGGTGTTTTAGTTCTTAAATTGAACCTATCAATAGTTGAAATTGTCAGGAATATATATGACAAAGAAAGAAGATGAACAAGAAAACACACTTACGAAGGAAATAGAATCTTGGAGCAAATTTGAATATGCTTTGAGAGAAGAAGATAGGGTTCTGTTTAACAAGATGTTAAATGAATGTCAACAAAAAGAAGAGTATAGTAAAGCGTTTAAGGCCAAGGGCGAATACAACTCTGCTGAATCATTTTTTATGACCTTGACATTTCAACACCAGAAGATGATTAGTACTTTGATTGAAAAACATTCAAAATAGAAAGAACATCAAAAAGTAATTTAGGTAATTGTTAATATATTATTATTTTAGTGTAGTCAGAAAAGTCTCTTGGCTTCACTGCCGTTCTATTGCATTCTGATTTCAGATCGTACGTTGAGCACACAGGAAGTAACTGTGCTTATTAGGCTTATACGAAGAAGCTTGAAGGAAGGAGTGCAGTATCATCTCTCTCTTATTTATTTAAAGCTGACTCTACAATGTTATGGTTATTATTATTTAATTTCTTTGAGTATTCATGATAATTATGGAATAACTAATTGGTCAATCAGTCATGAGTTTAGCAAAACTAAAAGAAAATAATAGGGAGTTGTATAATTTACTGAGAGTAAGAATGAATAGTGCTGATTACACTTGTGGCTACTAAAAATACTCAAACCATAAGGACACACATGCTATTTTACAAGTTTTTATTAATCACCCTCATTGATGTTTGTTCAGCCTAACCTAATTCTTGATCGTTTGATAAAGTGTTTTAAATTGTTGATAAGACTTGGAATCTTTTTCATCTACTGATGCATTTTTCAGAAATGTGTCTTCATAATATCTGACTATAATAGGTTTCATATATTCTATCATCTTCCTTTCGTTAATCACTTTTTCGTTGATCAGAAACGAAAGCCAGTCTAGAGTATTAAATGTGCTACAATACCATGGACTCCTAGCATTGTCATATTGAGATCCTGAAGGTATCTTAGCTAGCTCGCGATCCAAATCTCGTAGATCGTTGAAAATATTATTTGACAATATGATCTGATCTAGTCTCTTCGTACGCCGAAATGTTACGATAGTATAAAATAGTGCTATTGCGTATATTCCAGCAGTAATAATCTGAAAGTACTCAGAAGGTATTATTACCATGTATAAATTTAAAGAATAGTATGATTTTAGAGCTAGGTTTGTTAGTTGACTACGTTTTTACCTATAGCAGAAGTTCAATACCACTTGATATACAGTATAGTTAGCGGGTTCGGTGGGATGCAATACACTAGTGTATGTAATCCAGTTGCACAGTGTAAAATGATTTAATCAAAGAGTTATGATATAACATATCTAAGTTTAGTAGAATTATGTGAATATAGTGGCTAAAAAGACTAAGTTGTAGTCACCATTTGAAAAAAATTGTATAGTCTTAAATATTTGGAAAAATTGGGATGCCTGTCTCTATTCACCCTTAGATCGCGCTAATGATGATATTTTTCTTCCAGAGACACCTCTTGCTATGAGTTCAATGCCTATTATTAACAGAGCTATTCCTAGTAATATGCCTACAAGAGCTGCTCCTATAACAGGAGATGCGATTATCATTAGAGCCAATACAATAGCTATTACACCTGAGGCAATCATGAACATCCTTGACCAACTACGGCTTGTCTTGTTTTCAATATCATGAATTACTCTTGCAATACCATCAATTAGTAAAGCAATTGCGAGTAAGATTATCAAAAATGCAGTCGTTCCTACTAGGAATGACAGAACTATAATCGACAATATAATAACTATAATACCAAGACCTATCTATGTTAGAATAGAACGTTCACAGCTATAGCTTTTTCCTTAAGTTAACAGTACTAATATATCTAATATTACAAATAGAAAAAGATGAATCAACCGATAAGTTTACAGAATCCTCCTGGTATATCTATTTTTATATTTAATTGGATCACAAGATATGGCTAATACTAATATTTACATGGATTATTATAGCATCTACATATCTTGCAATAAAAATTTCAATTGATACAATTCCTCCTTTGCTAATGTCAGGAATTCGATACACAATTTCAGGTTTAATGCTATTTTTTATATTTAAAATATATTCTCTTGAAATATTTGATAATAAGAAAAGAAAACAGAAAACAGAAAAAATCCAGACATCAATAAAACAACAACAACAAAAAAAGAATAAGAATCCAAATCTATTACAAATAATAAGTTCAGGAAGAAAACAATGGAAAGATGCAATAATAATTGGAATTAGTCTGATAGTTGCTGGACAAGGATTATTAGCATATGGTGAACAATATCTTTCTTCTGATATTACTGCATTATTGTTCTCTACTGTTCCTATATGGGTATTATTGATTGGTAAGTTTTATTATAATTTAAAATTAAATAAATATACTCTTTTAGGAATAATAGCAGGATCAATAGGACTTGTTATACTCATATATCCATCATTTGAAGATATGTTGTTTGGAGGTCAAACTAACTCCTCTACTAATACTAATACTAAAAATAACTTTCTTGGTATATCTATTTTGTTGATAGCTGCAATTAGTTGGGCTATTGGTTCATTATATTCTCACAGAGCAGATTTACCAAATAATATTTTAATTTCAACTGGAATGATGTTATTTGTAGGTGGATTATTCTTACTTGGCATTGGAATGATTATTGAATTTAATACGTTGGATGTATCAAGATTTTCTACTTCGTCTATACTTTCTCTCTTATATCTTATAATAGTAGGAACTATGGGATGGCTAGGGTTCTTTTGGATTCTAAGAAACACTACTGCCACCTTGGCTAATACCTTTGCGTATGTAAGTCCAGTTATAGCAGTTTTTTTAGGATGGATAATACTTGACGAAAATATTAATATTAGAATAATTGTTGCAACAATAGTCATAATTGTTGGAGTAATTCTTATAGTAAACAAAAATAAAATTGTATTAAGAAATAACAACTAAAAGATTAATTATAGTATAATCAATACTTAAAATTTAATAGAATACAATTATATGCCTATCCGACTAACTCTTCTGACGTAGTTTATATGTTATGGATTCTTATTTGACAATTTCCAAAGGGGAGAAGAATTTAACTAGACATAATGGTAAAATGAAAGGAAAAACTTATCGTTATAATAGTACAGACATATTCGCAACAATAATAATAGCTATTCACAGTGCATTAGACAGCAGCAGAGTGATCTTGACAAAATTCCTAAACACAACAACTATAATTAAGACGAATATTGTTTAGTGAACAAATGTCGTCAGAAAATCGACACGAAGGAGAAACAAGAGAGTCGGCAGGTGATGATATAATAGAATATGTGCTCTTAAATGATAATAATAATATGCATGAATTATGGGAGATTAATTATAGCACCGGTCATGCATTAGATGTTAGTGAGATTATAAAATCAGATACAATGAAAAATAATGTGACACGATATTCAGGCACAATTGAAGATTTTTTAACAAAAGAGAGAGAATGCAGAAATATTAGTTTTCACAATTCAATGAATTTACCCACAAGCGTTCATTTAAAAGACGATAGATCTGGAAATCATAGCTGTACATTCAATGTATAGAAGACTACAGTGCAAGAATAATAACAAGTGAGAAGAAGATTACCATACATAATATTAGCATATTATCATTACTTGCGATCATTTTAGAGGGTTCATATCTGCCGAAATAATTAAAGGTGAATGACAGTGAATGTTTCTGATTAAGGACATATTGCTTATTAAGTGGTAATTTTATAATAAAATATACTAAATATATCTAGTATATAATTCAGAATTGTTTTTTTAAAGTACATATACAAACATATATTTATAGAAGATTAATATGAAAAACTCAACTTTACTAATGGTTGGAATCTTAGGGGCTGTAGCAATGCTGTCAGCAGGATTAAGTATAATACCTGTACAACAAGCTAGTGCGAACGACGGCGGAGGAGACGGCGATGGAGCCGATACAAGCTTCAGTTTTGAACAAGATCAGAGTAACCGATGCAGTGGCTTTGCAGGCTGTAGTAACTTCGGCGAAATAATATTCGGCTCCCCTGTCATGTAGAAATATCGGCAGTACCTACTGCCATAAATCTATTTTTTCTTATCCGCTAAAAGCAAGGGAATAATTTACTTTAGGACCTACATTGAACAGCCAATATTGTAAACGAATTAAATGAATTATGATTGTTATTATTAAATCAATCAGTAATATGGCCTTTAATGTGATGAAAATCTTCTGGCTCTTCTATCTGCTGTTTGAGTTCTTTTATCTGTGGTTTTAGTAGCTGATTATATTGGTCAACAAGTATGCCTTTTTGTCGTACAAGTAATTTGGTAGACATTGAACCTATAAGGCAAACATCTTCTTTAGGAAAAGATTTCAGTGTTTCAACAATAGGATATGTCTTTCCTTCACTTGTTGGAGCCATAATCCCAAGGTTTACAGGTTCATTTGAATCTGCACTCAACCCAGTGTAAACGATTTGTCTGACTAGAGAATCTTCACACTTTACTGTCTTCTTTGCAGTTGCAATAACATACTCTGCATAATCTCTGTCTGGAATCTTTTCTAGATCAGGAGTAGAATCATATTTGACATGATAATTAGGGCCCAGAATATACTTCCTGACATTATATAATTCCCATCAATTATAGTTTGGCGATTTAAGAAATATTGCCACTTTCCCTGTCTAATTGATGCTTCGATTCATAAGAGTAATGGTAAAAGAGGTGTAGATGATTGATTATATGAGTACCAATAGTCTATATCCAAATGAGGACATTATTGGGAAGGATTTAGCGGTACCACCGTTCCTGGGGGAAATTGCACAGTAACAGGAGATGGGGGAAATTGCACAGTAGTAGCGATAGTATCAGTTAGTGTTTGTTGTGGATCATTATCTAGATTTGGTGGTGATGGTATAGTAGAATCAGTAGTAGCAGTACTAGTTGGCGGTGTAGTAGGAGTTGGAGGTGTAATAGGAGTGAGTGATTCTTGCTGTTGCTCTTGACCTTGAACTCTAATTTGTAATGTGGGAACAAAAGATATTCCACTTAGTAGTACAATGGATAATACAATAATTCTTAATCCTGAAGTGGATTTTCTAAGCTGCATATCTTTACCTTACATATAGTTTAAGGTCATATATTACCTTAACGTGGTAAAGAATAATGTTTTCGTCCTAGAAGATATTTCTCCTTACTAAGTCATAATTAGTAGAATTGAGAATTGATATAATATTGGTAGGTTCCAAATTTACAACCAGGCTAATCTTAATTACTTTTAAGAATTAATCAAGTCCAGAATTATTAAAAGCTGAAATTCAGTTTCTTTTCATATATAATTTTTCTTTTTTGATAACTTATTGGTCAAAATACATCCAAAATTAAAGCGAAGGCCTACAGACGCGTAAGAAGGTTGTTTCCAGCAGGATCAACTAACTGAAAAATCGTACCAGTAGTAGGAGGAGTCATTACAGCACCGCCATTGAGAAAAATATCCGACAACCTGTTACAGCCTGACGATGACAAGAATCCGACGAAAAGGCGACAAAACCTTGGCAAGATATTATTTGACCAAAGCAGCAAGAATAAGAATCAAAAAATAAGGACACTCTTGGATTAGATTGCTGATGATGAAGCATACCTTGTGGTCAAAATCTGGTTTTAAAAGTATAAGCAGTTCAGCAATTTGCTTAAACATATATCGGAGAGTATATAATGGCGTGTCGACTATACGATACAACAAGCAACAAAATGCCATTGCTAGTCACTACGAGTATCATTAACAAAAAAACTTATTTGATGACGTTTATTGCTTGGGCCATAATAATTACCGATGTAATCTTTGGCACCTTTCTTGACGCTTTGGGAAAGCCTCTTAATTCTTCTTTTGGTGTAATATTATTTATAACAATGAGTATCACTGTATTTTTTGCAGGTCTGTATGCCCTTAGAGATTATATGGTTGCATTGCGCAAAGACCTTGGGGCTCCTTCGTTTTTTAATAGGCTGTACAAGGCAACACCTATTTTTCTTTATGCACTTTTAGTCATCTTTGGAGCTATCATTGTTGAAATGGTGTTATTTTCACAATATAGCACTTCCCTGCTGATTCTAATTGTCTTAATAAGTGCAGTAGCCATCTTGTTCTTTGGTTTTCGCACTTACAAATTCTTGTCATGGTTCAAGTCGAGTGTCAACAGACGACACAATATCATGATATTGGCATTTGCTGTATCGTCGATGCTCCTTTGCATCAGCATGACAGCTACTACTGCACTTAATAAAAAGATATTAGTCTTTTCAAGACCACCCTCCATAGATCCAGATTTCTACTCGAGCAATTCTATGGAAAGCAGACACTTATCTAGAATAGAGCTTATCATTCATCTCTATATCTTTCTTGTCCCTCAAGTTACTGCTATTGCTATCGCAGAAACAGTTGCTGTTGCATATTTCCTTCGTTATTTTAAGGATAAGATAGGAAGAGCAACATTTTGGACACTTATAATTTTACCACCTGTACTTTTTTTAACTGGGATATTTGCTCCTCAATTAATAAAGTCAACTGGAAGTGAATTTGTATATATGGAGCCCAGGTTCCTTATCTTTAGGGTAATAGGTACCGCAGGATGGGTTGCAGCTGATTTTGTAATAGCTTATGCATATCTTTTAGTAGCAAAAACTCTTGGACGGCAAATTACTTCTTCTCGTAATAAGATCATTAACTATTTGATTATAGCAGCATTATCAACCATTTTAGTTTCTCCAACGACCAATAACTGGATAACCAACTCTTCTTATCCACCCTTTGGAGCAATCCAACGTGCCTTTCTTGTGCTTGCTTCTTTGCTCTTTAGCATAGGAATATACTCTGTCGCGCTGTCAGTGGCCCAAGATTCAGAATTGCGTCATTTAGCCAGAAAATATGTAAAGGAGTATGCTCTGCTAGATACTTTAGGTAATGCACAAGAGAACGCAGAGATTATGCGAAAGCTTGTAAAACTAATCCATAAACAAGCAGGTGCTATGGAAAAAGAAACAGGAGTAGAATCTCCAACGTTAGATGATAACGAAGTTAGACAATATATAGACTTGGTAATTAGGGAGACTAGAGAAAAAAAAGGATGACAGAACAGTCGGCGCCTAGCTTTAAGCTTAGTGGCTAATGCTTGACACAAAGAGGGATTTGATCATATTCCAAAAGAAGGGAGGAGGAGAAGAAGAACATCTGAAGAATAAAGAGCAGATCCAAGGAGATATGAATCAAGTTTAACTCAGTATTTAGCCCCAGTCTTCTCTTCTGCTAGAGATAACATTAAGTTGACTAACCAACTGACCGATAATCAACCAGATAACTACCGCAAACTTACCATTAAGACAACATAAGTAAAAAAAACAGAGTCAGTCTAGTCTAATCTAACGAAATAGCTGATACTTTAATCAACTAGGGGTTGTTGTCGAAAGAAATGTTTGTAACACTTTATTGAAATGTTCTGGATACTGATACATTAATCCATGTCCACCTCCTTTAATCTGTACAAGCCAAGCTCCTGGGATTCGTTCTGTAATTAATAGAGAATTGATAGGTGAAACAATGACATCATCAGTTCCAACTATAACTAGTGTGGGTTGAGTTATGTTTTTTAGTTTAGTGCAAACACCTGTCCAATTGAAAATTGCTTCTGTCTGTTGATCTAGTGTTTTATTTGAAATTGTCTCAGTAGTTTTTGGAAGGTCTTTAAGATAATTTGGATTTTCATTGCGCCATTCTTCTGGGTAGAATAAATGTACCAATCTTTCTATCCTGTCCATTGCAGATCCCGTTCCATTAGATAGCCTGTTTATAACATCCTGACTTATTATGAATTCCTTACCACCACAAGTTGATGCATAAATAATAAGTTTTCCAACTCTATCAGGATAGTTAAGTGCTAATTCTTGAGCAATCATCCCACCCATAGAATATCCCAGTACATCTATTTGTTTGATTTGTAATACATCTAATAAACTAGCAGTATCATTTGCAAATTGTACCATGGAGAATCCTTTTTCACCAGAGGTTGTATTTCCTATTCCTCGATTATCAAATATAATTACTGTATGATTGAAAGCAAGTCTTTCTAATAGAATCGGATCCCAATTATCCATTGCTTGGGAGTAACCATTTATCAGTAGTATAGGATCACCTTTACCAAATATTTTATAAGCAATATCTATATCTCCGACATGAACTTTTTTGATGGTATGTTTTGAATGTCTAGTGAATTTGTAATATTATTGAAGTTCATTTGATTCTTCGGCGGCGGCGGCTGACCGTATGCAAAGTTTCTAGTAGTACTAAAATAATTATTATTACTAATCAAGAATATTGCATTACCAGGAATAATAAGTATAAACACAAAAACAATAAAGGGTAGTACATGCATAAAAAGCCATAACTTACTAATAGATTCGTGACTTGACATATCCTGTTAAGCGAAAACTATTATAAATAAGTTCTGCAAGTCCGGTAACGGAGAAGAGTTGTAGAAGACAAAGTCAATGCTGGGGAAATCAGCTACAAATGAGAGAGGAAAGGTAGGTCTAGCAAGCACATTCCGTATGACTGGAGTGGCTCCTAGACAATACTTTCTTGGTACATAATTATATCTAGCTTCTTATGTTTGATATGTATTACCTATCTTATAGGTTAGTTTCCGTTTATTATTATTAATACCTAGTGATGGTAACGATAGTGCCCTAACAGATTCAGCCGCTGCTGTCATAACCCCATTTGTCAGTTTTATTGAAGTCACTGTAAAGCTTTTCAGCCTCTTCTAATATCAAAGCAGTATAGGCATCATTAAACAATTGTAGTTGCTATTGTCCTGATAACATTAACGAAGAGTAGTTAGATCCATCACTCATAGTAGTATTATTTGAAATATCATTCAATACTAAATTACATAATTCACGATTCATTCTTAATGATTCAATTACTGATGCAGTAGCAAAGTTCAAGAGTATCTTACCGTTTGTTAAGACATCTTTTATCTTCTCTTCGGCTTCCTGTTTTATCTTAATAAAATCTTCGTTATTGCTCTTAAATTCTGTTACAATAGACTCGAGTTTTTACCTTTTCATTGTAGAGATTTTCTATCTCTTTCCTTTGTCTTTCACAAGATATACGAAGAGAATTCAAGAGTTTAGTTGTTGTTGCTATTTGATTATTCAATTGATATAAATTTCTCTCGCATATATGTTTCTGTGATTGCAGCACACTTATATCATTTCTTAGGCTTTTAAACCCTCTTCAATGGACGGTAAATCATTATTAGTAATTTTAAGAAGATTAACTATTTGCTCTACATCCATACCTTTGGCCTTGGCTAACTTGTAAAACTTTATAAAATATCCAATATCATCTTTAGTCTCTTCATATACCATATTCAAAGTATGTAGTTGTTTTAGATTCCAATACTCTTTGTAGAATTCAGTCGCCTCTGCCTCACTCAGGTTTAATTCAATAGATACTTCTAATGGAGTATTACCCTCTGAAAAGAGTTTGTAGGATTGGGTGGCTAAGGATAGGTGTTGTTCTTGTTCATTATTCTCTGCACCATTATTATCTTGTCGTTGTTCTTTTGACGCTTCAGTCTTCTCTTCAAATGTTTTATTCAAAATAACCCCTATATCTCTAAATGACATCCTAGCCTCTTTTGCTATGTCGCGAATGGTTTTACCTTGATTGTGAAGCTCTATAACAAGTCTTTCTTTCCTTTCTAGTTAATATTTGTCATATTTTAGTTAAGAAATATATAATATAATGAAAGCTTAAAACTATTGTTATTGTTATCATTTGATACCGCTTTTGTTACCCTTGCTACCACTTAGTTACCTCTGCTATCCTCTGTTTCCAACTGTTACCAATTCATGGTATTTGAACTCAGTATAGGTAATATACTATCATATCTTGACTAGATATTGTAATTAATTTCTTTTGTAATTAACTCTGCACATAACATACATTGTTTTGTGCTGACTAATTGCATTATGATGTAACAGATGTAGATCTAAGAGAGGTATGTATAATATCCCCGGTAATATAACCGGCAGCTTTGAGATAAAATTGAGCGTGATTTGTAACTACCGGGGGATTCGGCGATACTGGCGATAGTTTACATATCTTCGGAGATTTGCTCTGAATGATATGATATTAAATTATCACATCGATAAGTGATGATATAGTCTATGATTATTTGGTACATGTTGACAATAACAAATTTGGTTTCATCAACATATGGAATTTTCAATTAGAATTATAGATTATATAAAAGATATAAGGACTCATGATGGTTTGAGATTTGCTGGTAGAGAGGCTCATTTTATTTGGTTATTATATGAAAA
>DASQYF010000049.1:0-2212 GCA_035639375.1 Nitrososphaeraceae archaeon | reverse complement strand
TTCATAATACGTTATTCTTAAATATTTCTTCCTCTTTACTATGGTTCTATGAGACATATATCTATTTATGAGAAAGAATTTGTGCAAGAAATGTCTTTGTCTAATCTGTATGTCTTCTTCCCAATCTAGAGATGCGTAGTTCCTTTGACGCGCTATCTATGATGTAATCTGTCGCTATCTTCTTGCTTGAAGAAGATCCTTTTATAATAAATTCCAATACTGTTATTATATGATTTCATTATCTTTCCGATTGCTCGATCTTTTGTTTGAATTCATTTCTCCATCCTTCCGGTAGAGCTTCTATTTTTGTTGCTCGCCTCATAGTTTCAATATCTTCGTCGTTGTCTCTAACATAAAGACGGACAATATCTTTTACCGTGACATTATTTTCATCTTTTCTGATAATCTTTATCTTATCGCCTGCTTCGACTTGTCCTTCTTGCAATACTTTAAAATAAATACCTGAACGACCACTTGTCATAAACCTTCTAATGATATCCATACGTCCAAACCTGACACCAAGTTTATAACAAGGCATTCTGGGTTGGGTTGCTACAATTTTAGCTGATCCAATCTGAAATCTATTACCGATATTAACAGCATCTTCCATTAGTCCCTCAGTAGTAAAGTTCTCTCCAAACATTCCCCATCTAAGATCCATATTAGGAAATTGCTTCCGCCAGTAGTCATAATGTTCTTCTGGGTAAGAATATACTGCCTTGTCTATTCCACCATGGACAGTTAAATCTGCTTGTCTATCACCATCAAGATTAAGATTTCGTAACATGATTGAACCTTTGATTGGATCCTTGAAGATAGAAGTAGTTACAATTTGTCCATTAAAGACCACTTTTCTCGGCAGTCCAACATTGACTGAAAGCACTCTCATTGTTATACAAGTTTGAATCCATTGTTTATAATAGATTGTATCTATTATCTGAAATTAAAAGAACACCGAATTCCTGCTCTGGCGTTGGTGGAGTGTTGAGCAACCCGGTTTAACAAATTAACTACTGCGTATACCTGGTTTCGTATCCAATACCGATATAGAGGAATGTATAGAAATTATCTAGTCATATTACTTATTGTATAGTTAAATATACGGAAACTTTAACTTCTGACTCATCCATTAAAATAAGCTAGGATTACTACTAAAATCTGTATGTCATTTATTTGGTTGCCTTTGGTCATTGTTATAGTTTTCTCGTTTATTATTGTTATATCTAGATCCTTCTGTTTAATATTTTATTCTGAAGTTAGTTTTTGCTGTTATTAGTTGGTGGTAACGTCAATAATGATTTTCTAATAGTTGTAGATGATGCTATAATCCCGTTCGTCAGTTTTGTTGTTAACTTATTGTAAAACTTTTCAGTCTCTTCTAATATCAAGGTAATATGAGGATCATCACTAATATAGATAAATAGTGGTTGTTGATGCTGTCCTGACAACATCAACTGTGGATAGTTAGATCCATAAGAAATATCATTATTTGAAATATCATTTAATACAAAATTATATAATTCCGGTTTGCCTCTTAATAATTCAATTGATGAGACAAGAGCAAATTTCAGGAGCACTTTTCCGTCAGTTAAAACATCTTTTACTTTTCTCTCCATATTGCCTTTGTCTTTGCCAACAGAGCAAACCCTACTATGTATGCTACAATGATTGCAAGGCCAAGCTCAGGAGACCAGCCCTCTTCCAGTGCTTGAGGAACACCCATTGCGTACTGCAGTATCAGCGATGCATGGGTGGTTGGAATTGCATAAGCCAGATAACGCAGTTCTGTAGGTATTATGGTTAGTGGATAAAACACAGGAGGTAGGACAACAACTGCAATTCTGAGAAACGCTATAAAAGATTCTACAAATCTTGGGTGTGTCGAGCGAGTTGATATAAAGTATCCAATGCTAGATGTCGAAGCCCATACAAGGATAAGTGTGACTATGGCCATCACAGTGCTAAACAAAAAGTCGCTGCTAAATATAACTACCAGCGTAACAAGGACTGAAAAGGCAGGCAAGCCAAATAGTAATTCTGCTAGCGCAATGCCCGCCATGTATGTAAAAGAGGAAACTGGTGAAGACACAAAGATATCCTGCATTTTGTATTCTACTTTCCAGTTTATGATATTGTTCCCGGTAGCCAAACCATAGCCAGCCGCTGCTGATACGAGGCTGCCTGCAAATGCTAAATAAGTATACTTTCCTCC
>DASQYF010000048.1:0-3523 GCA_035639375.1 Nitrososphaeraceae archaeon | reverse complement strand
ATATCGACATATAATATAGTCGGGTAGGATAAGGATAACTTTGTTGCCTAAGTGTCAGTTCACTACCCAATACTATGATTATGAAATTGAAAAGAAGATTCCTATTGTGATGATAGAGATCTTAGATTCAGGTTTCTGTATCTTTCATGATAAAGATTACCTTCTTCAGGATAAGACCAATAATGAAGAACATAAACGGAAGGTATGAGATAGATTGAAGCATAAGTAAACCATTGCAGTAGATGTTGAATCCATACCTGCTCACATGATATTCCCAGTCAGAGTTTTAAAGGTATATACGCCTAGCTATTAGGAAATATTTTTATCGTAATCGTTATCACTTTATTTACTGCTTCCTTGTCCGAATAAGTCTCCTATTTTCTTTCCTATATCAGTTAAAGGATTTTCTGTATCACTTTTTGATTGTTGTTGATCTGCTGGAGTTGCTGCTCCCTGGTTGGTAATGTTATTACCTGACATGTTAGCTGCTGATCCCGTTGTTACATCTTCACTTATGCCAGTATTATTGTTATTGCCTGTCATATTACTATCTACGGAAGATGACGATGTCGTTGCTCCTCCTAGAGTCATATTTGTATTAAGAGCGTCAGTTGTGCTGACAGTATTGTTTACTAATCTATTTGAAGGTGGGGCACGCTGAGCCTGAGTAGAGATTCCAGTAGGAGAAATCGGAGTAGTAGTATTTTCTTTAGTAAGCGTATTTGCAGACGTAATATTTTGAGCTAATAACTCCTTATGTATACCTGTGGCGTTTGTTCCTGTAGCATTAGCAGCAGAAGTAGTAGCCGTATCGTTAGTATATGGTATAGTTATATTGCCAATCATTGTAGTATTAGAACTGGAATTACCATTTAATGGATTCATCTGAGCATATGCTACTACTGCATTTGATTGATTTGAATCAATACCATGGGCACCAATGGTTATGGTGACAAAAATAATAATAAATGCAAATATTGTTACTATCAAAAAATATATTTTATTAATTGTTTTTTTATCCATTGTTGTCATGGGATGTTTGTTCCTCCACTTCTTTCAATGTACTATTAATTTGCCCACCATATTGAAGTGGTTTTCCAATGCTGCTTCAGGAGAAGAACAGAAGGAAGTGCATCTAAATGTGAATGTTCCCGCCTTATCAGCTACGAATTCGACAGTTTGTTCCGCTCCCTTTATTAAAAATGCATTAACATTGTATTTCTCTATTCCAAAGCCATGTCCTATGTATAATGCAACCTCGTCCTGAGCTGTAGTTAAATGAAGTCTCACAATATCTCCCTTGTTAACTTCGATTGTATTTGGAGTAAATTTCCATGACTCTACCTTCATTGAAATATCTTTTATCTTTGAGTTACTATTATTTGATGAAGAGGAGGGCGTCGTAGCTGATGAAGCCTGAGTGGTAGTAGCACTAGCTGGAGCAACATTAACACCGAAATTTGCTGCTCGTATAACATGAGGCTCGACCATAAAATTGGGTGAACCTGTTTGCTGGCCGAATATAATGTCTATGGTATATACTCCTTCTTTAGGAAATATATATTCAAATTGTATTACACTACCATGACCATGGTTATTAGGAAAAACTGCTAATGGTTGTCCTTTTGAATCTCTAATTGCAATATGATAGTCACTGTGCCACAACCATACGTTACCTGATTTATCGAAAAGGTTCAAAGTAAAGAGTGTAGGTTGGCCGGCTACAACTTGCTTTGGTATTTGTGACATGTCAAGAACATATGGATCAAGATTAAACTTCTTTATTATCGCCGAGTCATTAGTAAACATCCTTTCCGCATCAGGTACTGGATAATCAGCAGCAGGTTGTGCTGCAGCCTCATTTAGATGATAGATTTTCTCTCCTTCTTGATAATTAATGTAATTAGATATATCAAAAACAAAGAGAATACTTAAAGTGAATGTCAGAATTGACAGCGGGATTAACACATAGAAAAGATGCTTGGAGCTCATGCGATTCTTGAATTCATTGAGCATTAGATTGTATCAGTCGATAAGCATTATATGGGTTATAGTTTGCATCAAAATGGTTTACTTTAGTTTAGATTGAATTTAACTCGATATAACAATACAAATACCAATGTTACAAGGATCAGAATATAAGCAATAATAACAATGCTTATATCAATACATTATGGGATCTCTGTCAATTGTATATAATCGCACAAATCAAAAACGATTAATAGGTATTTTGGCTATTCCGGTAGCGGTAATTATTCTATCTTTAAACATTATATATTATCCATCGCTCCTTCCAAAAACAATAACTTCACAAAACTCACTTTGGATCGAGCAGGCAAGTTATATCTTTTACACTTTACTAGTCGGATCACTTATTTTAATGATGTATGGATTTAGATGTCTATGCATAAAGAATCCAACTACGCCACCATCATCATCATTGTCCACTTATTCACAATCAGGTTCCCATTTTAACTTATTTAGAATAGTAAATAGTATATTATCCAACAAAAAGTACTTCAGAATTTTTTGGCCTGCAAGTATAGGTTATGGAATATTTTATGCTCTAGTATCAGGAATGATACTCTATAAACCAGAAGGCCTTTTATATATGCATGATAGTGGTGGAATAGCCATTCCATCTGTTATTATAACATCATATGGCCCTATTGGATATGTACCTATATTTTCTCTTTATTTTACTGAGTATCTTGGCGTATTAATTATACCAATTAACTTACTTATTGCAGTGTTTATTTCATCATTAGTAGGAGTAAATGTAGTAATATCTGCTTATGCTTTTAAAAATCTCAAGCATGCAATAGCAAATAAGTCTAAAGGCTCAACCATTAGTCTGTTGGGAGCTAGCATAGCACTCTTTACTGCTTGTCCGACCTGTGCAACATTTTATATTTTTGGTTCAATATCTGCTTCTATTACATCAGCGATTGTTTCTTTTGCAGGACTTTTAGATATAATATTTTTGATAACCAGTATTCCCTTGCTTCTTGTTGCAATTTTAATGACAGCGGCAACAGTAAGGAAGATTACCTTGGGATCATGTCGTGTCACAAAATAATAATACAGTCATGAATATGGATTTTAGGAAGAAATGTAATAGATTCTACAATAATATGATATCAACCAAAAAATTGGAGGATACACTTTACGACTACGTTTGTATAATCTTTTATTCTGTCGTTAAATCTTGTACTGAGAAAAAAACATGCTCCAATAAAACTTACTATATTTTCTTATAGTATTACAATACAAGGGATTTAAATTACATACTGACACGTAGTCTTTGTCTTGTCGATAATCTTCTATTATCAAAACCAGAAGAAAATATCTAGTAAAATTCACAAGCAAAAAAAATCCAGTTCACTTATTTTATTTCTGTTACTCTTCTTTACAATAATTACCTCTACTACAGTGACCTCTTTACCGTTTAATGGTATCTTTGCACAGTTAGGACCAGCAGAACCATTGGCGCCACAAGGACTTATCAATTCTGGGAATCGTC
>DASQYF010000047.1:0-5673 GCA_035639375.1 Nitrososphaeraceae archaeon | reverse complement strand
TACTGCTATATTATTCTATATTATCAGAAATTTTTGATAAAAGTTTTGTCTAATGTAGTGACTTTGAAAATAACTACAATGGAGACAACTATATGATAACACATCATTGCTATCTTCTATCTATGACGAAGTACATTCAAGAATTACAACCAAGGACAATGTGATATTAGATAGACAGATGCAATAAATATTATTCTGCATAAAGTAATGATTGTACTAGGTAAATTGAAATTATCTAGTTTACAGATAGCATTACGATAATCTATAGATTTTCTATTAAATGCCTCACTCTTTATGCCTATATAAAATAACTCTATTTACATATAAATATTTTTTAAAAGTTTTTGTTCCAGATCATCAAATTAAGTATGTAGAGATTATCCTCTGACCTTTGAATGACATCTATTCTTACTAAAAATCTATTAATTCAAAAAAATTAAGATACTGGTTTCAACAACAACAATTCCATTAGATCGTCTACGAACACTTTAAAAGTACTTCAGGTTTTCTATAATATATTTTCAAATAGTATGATTTGCCTTATTTGAAAAATGTCAATAGAGAAATGGGAGATTCAGGATCTAATTTTATTCTACCATTTCTTTATTATCGACTATATATATAAATATATAGCATGTGTACATCAGAATAGTAATATGATATGAAAACAAGCAATTATTATCTTGGGGTGCATTAACTTCTCGTCCTCAGTCACATATTTACGAGGACTTCTGCAATGGTCTCTTCAACAGAACCATAAACTTTTTGTTCTATAATTAAACTACATACTTGCCAGCAGCCTTTATCTGTGTTATCTATTACATCATAAAAGAATTTCATCGCCGGTCTATCCCTTGTTTTATCTCTCTCTTTTTGTCCTGCATTATTTCCAATCATAGCAAGTTGCTTGTTATTTTCATATGTACTACTGTTGGTATTATTATTAGCATCATCTATAATGATCTTATAATAAGCCTTGTGTTTTATTATAAATATTATATTCAATTATTATTTATCATTCATTAGTTCCTGCAGCACCTTGTTCTGACTTATTGCCAGTCTCAGCTGCACCAGACGTACCTTTAGCCATTCCACTTTTTCTTGCTTTTTCTTTTGCTTCTTCAGGATTGGTTGCTTCCTGACCAGGTTCAACAATTTTCTCTGTCATTTCTCTTTTTACCGCTGTAGGTTCATGTTCTTTTATTTTTGCAGGCGTCATTGGTTCTTTCTCTCTGTATGATGTTAATGGATCTTCTTTTCTTCCAACCTCTGTTCCAGCTCTACCTTCTTCAAACTCTCTTTCCTGCTTGCCATATGAAGACGAGGATGAGGAGGAAGATACATTTTCTTTGGTACTTGTTACCTTATCTTTAGCTTTGTCTTTAGTATCCATTACCTTATCTTTACTACCTTTTAATTTTTCTTTAACTTTCTTTGTAATTCCACCCATTGCTATTATTTAATATCTATTCAATAAGGTATTAAAATGATATATCATATAATATATGTAAGGAGATTATAGAAACTTTTTATACAATGATAGAACAATGCTCATCTATAACTGATATTATTTATATATTTATTAATAAGAAAACCCACTTCTCTAAGGATCTTATGGTATTTTGATCTGATTGTACACAGGATATATACATATATACATATATAAATATATACATTCATAAGTATAGTAATCCATCTATTTGATATAGAGGAGAAGAAAAGGATGGACAAAATTCTAACGGCAGTTCTCAAACGACAAATTCCCTTCCTTATCGGTGGTACTATAACCGGGATAATTATGACATATTATTATGGTTTTTTATTTTCCATTATTGTAAACTCTGTTATATGGATGTTTATTTCTTTTATTGTCAATAAGTATTATTGGAAGTCAACAGGATTTAAAGATGAGAGATATCTTCTGCAATATACACTATCAAAACTTAATTCTAGATCAAGAAGAACCTGACATAAGCTAGTTATCCACGTTACTTTCCTCAGTTTCACTTTTAAAAACTCTTTGCTCATCGACGTCTTGACTTTGACACGAATATTAATCGGTTTAGTTGTATCAATAATATATCATTAAATAAAGGCCATGCTAAAATATGGATATATTTATGAACGAAGGAACGTCCTCCTCATCACTGCCTTATGAGATTACAAACAAAAAAGAACAAAAAACTGATGGTGAGAAATACACAGTAATGAAAAGAGTTGAGGCATTTATTGCAACTGAAAAAACTGACAAGGTATTAAATGCACTAGAAGCTCTAAATTTACAGGCAACGTTCTATGAATCCAAAGGAATGGGTAAAGGTGAGAAATATAGACTAAGTTATGGCAGAGGAGCAGGGACTACTAAAATGTCATATTCAGAAAGAAATACAGTTGTGACAATAGTAGAAGATAATAGAGTTGGATCTGTAGTGGCTGCCATTAGGAGAGAAGCTGCAAAGACCGATAAAACAAGTGCTGGTATAATAGTCATTTCTGCTGTTGAAGAGATATTGAGCATTTGAAGTTGTCTATAGAGTCTTTCCTTCCATATCGGAATTTCTTATACTTTCTGAAGTAATCTTATTACTCGCTACAACCGCCACATCGGTTGTCAATTGGTTTAATTATAGTCAAAAACAAATTGCTAATTTTCTTATATCCAATTATTATAAATATGGTAGCTAACCTGACGTTATCATTGTTTGTAATTATTAACATCAAAACTATTGTGAATCACGCGATTCTTTTATGAATTACTATATATCGAATTATTGGTTTTTATTATAATGAGGGTAATAATCTTTGGTTCTTAAAGCAATATGATTGATTACCATAAGCTTGCAATACCTACTATTGCTGTATTAGCTGCAGGTGGAATAATTAGTTTCTTACTAGCTTACAACTTTTACCCGGAAAAGCATGTGAACGTCAATATTGGCGGTAAGTGCTATGAATTGCTTGATTCAGCATATACAAAATATCAAGACCTTGCAGCTAATAACGAGATAGAGATTTTAAAACTACAACTTGACGCTATAGAGTCAGAACAAGCAACACTACCCGTTACATTTAGTGGACGTCAATCTGACATTCTAAACTTTAAAAATAAATATGATATTAAGATAATATCTGATAATGCAATAAGTGGAGATATTAGTGTTGATAAACGAATAGTAAAAGCTACAGTAACAAAAAATGAATTGAAAAAAATTGTAAATGATTTATCCATAAAAGACGTCATCCCATTAAGTAAAACTGTGGCTGGCAGTATTGGATTGCAGCCTACCTTATATATAACATCTGAAGAGGGAAAAATAATCTCATTAAAATCTACACAGTTTTTGCGCAAAGGTATCCAAGAAATTATTAATAGCGAGGGTGGAGTAAAACCAGCTGAATGCCGAAGTGCAGTAGAATACTAGTAATTCCAACTGCAATAGCCTTTCAACAAATTATAAATGCTCGTTAATGTATGGAGAAACTAGAGAATACTAAAAATTGAATAATATTCATTTTATGTTATGTATAGAGAATATTATTTGTTATTTATAATATTCAACTTTCCATAGAGAGGGGGGTTATTGCAGTTTTGATCATTTGCTCGCTTATTCAACATGCTGTAAATGTAGATGTTATTGTTGTCAGTCACATAAAATTTTTTAGATGTAGAATATATGATTGCTTTCAGATAGAGATACACATACACAGTCACACGAATTATATCTGTGTAAATACTTGTTCTAGAACCAGCAGACAGTGGCATAAGAGGAAACGGCATAGCACTGGGTATCATATCTACTGATGACACAAATTAAAATGTGCTTGAGGATTAAAAAAGAAAATAAAAGGAAACTAAAAGTTATTATTCATAAGAAAAAGTATTTCTCCCATCTATAATTTAGTATTGTCATATATAAGAAGGAGTATCTTTGGAAGTTATACCCAACTCCATTTTATCATAATAGTTATACTATAACTGTTATTGTCAACAATTTTAACGATCTTTACCACAGCACTATCCTTTGCTGTTGTTGTCTTGAATTCTCTCAATATAGATAGTTAAAATCTTCCAGACCGACTGACTATGCTATAGAAGAACTTCAAAGAGATCACTATATTAAATAATGTGATAGCTGGCGATATGGCAATAATTCTTTTTGTCTTATTTAATAAGAATGGAATTCAGTCTTATGATTTTTTAATTCTCTAAAACTTGCAAACAAACTTTGACATTTCTCACATTTCCATCGGTTCGCTCTCACTTGGTCATAGCTATGATAAACAGCTTCTTTACTTTCATATTCTTTTGTTTTGAAATTATAATTCGCATAGTTATAGTTAACTTTGTATTTTAACTTAGTTGCGTCTGTCACGAATCTTTCTTAATAGAAGTATCTTAAAAACCAGTATGTCTATTCTTTAGATAATATTATTTGATAACAAAAGCTAATACAGGCATACATCAATTACTATATAATCTATCTTTAAAAAATTCAAATCCAAGAGTATAGGAAAGGCTTATCTATGAAATCATAGAAGAAAATTTGTATAAATAGTTTTTACTCTTATCTTGTTTAGTAGTTCAGCAATTTAAGTTAGTTAATGATTTCTTGATTGCGGTATTATCAAGTCCTGCAACCATTTTTAATGTGGGACCGTAAATACTTACTGTCTGCAAATATCTTTCAATATTTGATTCCAATGGCATTCTATTATCTCAAAGACCCGACATTAATCACGCCTAATCTCTTAAATGCTATTTACCTTTTATCGGAAACCTCTTCAAATTGAAGATGATTCTTTTTTACTTGACACGATTTTTTTATCATGCATAGTTTTCAATACTCCCAGTCCTATCAATACAGCGCCAAGTAGTATAGTGAAGCCAACTGTGCGTCCCATACCTCCGATATCTTCAGAAGAAAGATTTGCTTGAACAATAGTTATGATTATACCTGCAACTATCAATCCACCATTGATAAAAAGTAATGACGATATTGTCTTTGAAGGACTTTTTCTACCTATTACAAAACCTATTATAGACATTATTACTGCTCCTCCTCCGAATACTCCTCCACGAATCTCTTCTTCAAATGGTAAAAAACCTTTTCCGCGTAATCCGCTAGGTGAATTAATAGAAGCTGTTAATACATCTGCGCCATAAATCACTAGAAATATTAAGGATATACTCAATAAAACAATAGAAATTGTTACTCTATTCATAGTTGAGGTTTAACAATCAGTTTAATATATGTACTTATAAATAAAAACAAGGAAAAGAAGATAATAAATAACCTTTTGTCTTCGTTCATTACCTCTATAATCGCATATATTACTTGTATTTTTAGATATTCAAAACTATTAGATATATAGAATCTATTATAATATAAGCGCTAATAAAAATATTTTAGATTGTAAAAAAGAACATACTCTATTCTAAGTTATAGCAATGAATATTCTTTTAGAATATTAATATAATTTTATGGGTAAGTTATAATGAGACTATCAATATGTCATCCGCAATGGAAGATCGTAATAGAATTGTTTACGAAAATATAAGACCCAAAGACATGAAAAGCGTTGGTAATATTGTAGCTATACAAAAGGATCCAGTTATCATCGCGACTGAAGATGCACAACGGAAATACAGAATACTACAATCACATGGTGAAG
>DASQYF010000046.1:0-4312 GCA_035639375.1 Nitrososphaeraceae archaeon | reverse complement strand
GTCCCTGTTGCATCCTTATCAACAAAAATATATGGTCTAGGTATCTTTCCTTGCACATCAGTCTTGGCATAATCATTTGTTTGCAGATCCCATGAAGTTATCTTTACTGAATCAATCTTTAATCTACCATGGACATCTATTCCATTACCAGTATCTCCATGAGCATTAATCTTTAACCAAGCAGTATCTGTAGAATTGATATATAATGTAGCCTGGTTAGCTACTACAATACCTGCATTTAATAACCATATTCCTCTATGGTCGGAACCATTAGCAGGTTCAGCTGTCTTTCCTTGCCCTTCTTTATGGATTACCTTTGCATCTTTTATTTGGTTATCAATATCCGTCAGACGTGCAGAACCACAAGTTATGGTAATTATCTTATGATTTGAGTCATAGGTAATACAAGAAAGAGCCGAGTCTGTAGCAGTATTCTTCTGTTGCTGCTGCGCATAAGAGAATGGTGGTGGTGGTAATAGCAATATTGATATTGGTAGCGCTGCTATCACAGTCACAACGACAACAAGCACAATAACAGAAAATAATGTTGATAATAATACATTTGTCGATAATGTCATTAAGCACCTTTTCTTCTTAGACTCTATCATTGGTCAATTTCAATGCAGTTGTATAAGGCACGTTTTAATTAATGTTATCCGCAGTAGTAGTATCTTGAAATTATATCAATGATTAAATAATTTCCATTTATAAATAAAGGAATTTAAAGTACAATATCATTCGATTGTTACTTATACTAACCGTATTTATTCTCTAATGAGTGAATTGATTATACATTTTTGAGTATGAGCGATATAAAGTATTGCTGCCATCAAAACATCTAACATCATCCAGAAAAGGCTTTCAAGCATAGCTTCTCCATATAATTTGTAAATGAGAATAGCTGCCATACTATCAGATTATGATGGAACTTTGTGTCCTACTGCTTCT
Organism: Nitrososphaeraceae archaeon; assembly: GCA_035639375.1. Lineage (GTDB taxonomy): Archaea > Thermoproteota > Nitrososphaeria > Nitrososphaerales > Nitrososphaeraceae > JAJNBK01. The sequence goes on along the minus strand of DASQYF010000046.1, from coordinate 3,364 downwards.
CTAAAAAGTCAAGATGACGATAATAAAAAAAGCAACAATAGAATACCAACGAAATTAGAGAAAATACTTTGGGATATTTCAGAAAAGATAGATGTTTGCATAGTGTCAAGTAAGGATTTTGGCTTTCTTCATAGCAGGATAAAATTTGCTAAAATTGCTTCATGTGTTATGGGTATTGAAACATTAGTACATAAAGCGCATAAAATGGAACCAGAGATTGGAGAAGATGCAGATGGTGGTAAAGGCGACAATGATGATGATGATAATACTACGACTTCTATACTGAATTTTGCAGAAGGCCATGATGATAAATTGCAATGTCTACTATCTACTAATCTTCTCTCAAACAAAAAGATATTACAACATAACTCTCTATTATTAGATAGTCTAGCAAATGAAATATCATTAAATTTTAAAGATATAACTATTGAGAAAAAATTTATTAATGATAATAAAATTTTAGCTGGAGTTACTATAGACTATAGACATTTGAAAGATTGGCAATCATACAAAAGAGAGACAGAGCCACTTTTGAAAGAAATGATTGAAAGGAAGATTCAATCATCTTCAACATACCAATCTGCACAACAGGTACCCTATGTTCAAACATATTCTTCTCATCCATTTATAGACGCCTATTCTGTTAGATGTGATAAAGGTCTGGCATTTGATACTACGATTTCAGAGTTAAAGTCTTTCAATAATAATAAAGTACAGAATATGAATATATTATACTTGGGAGACTCTGAGAATGATAATCCTGCCTTCAAAAGAGCAGATGTTTCCATTGGTGTTCGTTCTGACAAGAGGTTAAATCCAAAATTAACCTGCCAATACCTTGTAGAATTTAATCAACTATCTATATTTCTCAAAAGACTCAAAGACAACGACTTTGTATTTTCAGATGAACTCCTCCTTAACATTCAATCTTAGGGACAAGACCCGACTTCTATCGACCTACGAACGTCAAAATAATTGAGGAAAAGAAATTCTATTGAAAGGCTAGGTAATATTATCAAAAGAAAATAGCAGCAACAACAAAAAAATTGAACGACCAGCAAACCATAAGTAAGATATTTCCCAAATTCTAAATGAAGAAGATGATAATGGGGGCGAAGAAGATTAAGCTTATCTCGCATCTTTAATCTTGAAAAAGATATTCAAATTAGGCACGCTACTAGTACAACCACCAACAGTCCATATGATTAGCACTTGACACATCTGCAGATGATGGAATATTGAATCTGGTGGAACAGCAGAAAATGAAGTGACGAATCTAACTAAGGAGAAAATTGATCGCTTATTTATTTGTTATATTATTATTATTATTATTCATAGTACCAAATGCTTCGCAGTCAACAGTTCTACTATCATCTTCAGCAGATTTAAAATCTAAAAGCTGTCTTTTCCTTGACCACAGATCAACTTATCCTAGCCTATGCCACGTACAAGAGTATCATTGCCGGGGTCACCAATTATGCAATACAGTTTTTCAGAAGGTTACAGCTCATAACTAGTGTCTATAATCTTTATCTATCTTTGTAACTAATTAATATAGACGTAACATGGCATCAAGAAAAGATAATATTGAAAGAAAAGATAATATTGAAAGAAAAGATGATAAAACAACTTTTACAACAAGCTCAGATGCAGATACAACAACATCATCTTCATCACAACAACAATGGCAGCAAAGAGGACAACAACGCAGAGAACAAGAAGAAGAACAACATCATGCAATTAACCAAGCACTAGATGAAACTAAAGATAACATTAGAAAGACAACAGATGAAGCAAGAAGTCAGATTCCACGTTATACACAATCTGTTAATGACTATCAAGAACAAACTATTCAGGCTGCTAGAGAAATAGCAGATAACTATCTAGAATCACAAAAAGAGATTATTAACTCATTCCAATCAGCATGCACCCCTTACATGGAGAATGCAAACAGATTATTTTGGTCAAATTGGATGTCTCCAAGACAGGCGAGTGAACTATATGCAAATATGGTTAGCAGCATTGCTGATAATACAATCGCAGCTACCAGACTAGTAAACAATGCGATATTTGCAAATATGGATGCATTCAAGACATCTATTCAGCATGCAAAAGAGAATGCAAAGGAATTTTCAAGAATAGGTGTTAATGCCGCCAAGACATTCGAGCAACAAACATCTAGAGACAACACAAGACAAGGCGTCAGTCATGATGCTACAACAACAAGAGTTTCTGTAGACACAGAAGAACAAGGTCAAGATCGACCAAGACGACGATTTTAGTAATTAATAAAAGAGAATCATCATTTTATCTTTTATTTTTCTTAGCAAAGGACGTAATTAAAAATGTGATAGGTGATGATAATCAACAATAACAACTGGAAGACAACATGATGTTTATGATACAGAAAATAAAAGCCTTATTCGAGCATTGAATGAAATGGCAAAGTTTTAACCACAATATTTACAGCGGCTATTTAATCTACAACTAGATTACATTCAGACAATAAAGGATATGATCCAAAATATAACTTCAGCTCAAAAGCAATGATTAGAGGCAGCAGCAACAGGTTGCCGCCTGAGATGCTGCGACGCGATATTCGCGGTTTACCGAATGTTATTGTAGCAATGGCCGCACTTATCCTCTGTTTGTAGGCAGGCTGATGATGTGGTTAAAGCAGCAGTCTCCTTTAGTCCTTCTGTCTGCTGCCTTGTGTGCTGCAACATTCCAAATCCAAAAGGGCTTACCTTTTAATCTGTCAAAGAGCCTTGTTTGATTCGAGTTGGATTCTGATTGTCTATGATGAATTAGCTTTTGTAGTTCTTTGAAAGTGATCTTCTTGTGTTGTTACTAAGATATAGTAATACGAAGCAAGGCTATAAAAATCATGCTTTATTGTTCTCTTCTTAGTTCAGAAGGAAGAAAAGAAGAGAAAAGAAAAAAAGCGAAGCCGGATTGAAATGTCAATGCAGATTGTTGACCAAGCAGCAATGTTTGGCTAATCCATTATAATAATATATGAAGAGGATGAATTAAATAATTACATTTTCATAATCATAACTCAACCTTATGAAAACTGCAAGATCTTCTGATATATCAGTTAAACGCTCAGCTCACAAAATTGTATTTGTTGAGAGGAGGACTAGTGATATGCCACACGTAGAGGGAAATGACGACGGCCATGGCTATGGTGTGAGAGGTACCATCAGCAGATTAAACGGCTCTGGTGTGTTTGGCCTCAGCGAGATCGGCTTTGGTATGAAAGGCCAGAGCAACAGCAACATTCAGATTTATAGAAAGCAACACAGGAAACCCATATCTGACATATGCAGCATAGAATGTTATGTCCAAGGCCGATCTTCAC
>DASQYF010000045.1:0-23794 GCA_035639375.1 Nitrososphaeraceae archaeon | reverse complement strand
GTGGTGGTGGTGGTAACACAACTATTTCCCTTACAGGTACTGGAACCAACTATTCTAAGGTAGATGGACCTATAGACGCTAGCTTTAAATCAAACAGACAACAGGCAGGTACATTCCAAGGTATTAAGGTATGGGGCCCTTTAGATCCACCAGGACAGCTAGGAATATGGGGAACTGAAGTATGTGTTGATTTTGATATATGCGTCGCAGATGGAGCATGTATTGAGGCCTGTCCAGTCAATGTATATGAATGGCTAGATACTCCAGGACATCCAGCATCAGAAAAGAAACCTTTCATGATTAGAGAAAAGGATTGTATATTTTGTATGGCATGTGAGAATGTATGTCCTCCACAAGCAATTAAAATATTCCAAAAAAGTTAATAATGTTTTATTTTGTATTATTATTTATTATTTATTTATTTATAAATAATTAATTAATTAAATATTATTTTATTAATTTTATTATCTATTATGTATATGTACTATCTATTTATTATCTAATAATGCGACAAATATTCCGTTAATATAACACGTGTTTAGTAATTTAAAATATGAAAGTCAAGTGCTGAAAGTGCATATTCTTACGGTGACTATAAATACTTTGAACGCTAACCTCCGCACCAAGGATAGAAGACAATGAGTGGAATAGGTGCAATTCTTTATTCTTCATTCATTATAGTCGCTTGGTTAGTAACGGTTTATACACTTAACTTTTTCTATCTCGCTTATCACTCCCAGCACAATTTGAGACATCAAAAAGCAATGAAAAAAAAAATGGAGATTGAAAATGACAACTCTCTACCGTTGATAACTATTCAACTTCCTATTTATAATGAAAAATATGTGGCCGTACGCTTAATTGATGCCGTATGCAGAATCGATTATCCAATAGAAAAGTTACAAATTCAAGTACTGGATGATTCAGATGATAATACTGGTCAAATAATTAGGTTTATAGTAGATCGTTATACATTCAAAGGCTTTGATATAGTCTATTTACATAGAACTGTAAGATCTGGCTACAAAGCTGGCGCATTGAAAGCCGGTATGAAGATTGCGAAGGGTGAATTTATTGCTATTTTTGATGCAGATTTCATTCCTCCTAACTGGTTTCTGAAAAAAGCAATAGGATCGTTTTCAGATCCTAAAGTAGGACTGGTACAATGCAGATGGGGCCACATTAACGAAAATTATTCGTCACTTACTGAAGCACAGGCAATTTCACTTGACTTTCATTTCTTGATCGAACAAAAAGCAAAAAGTTTGACTCATTTGTTTATGAACTTTAATGGAACTGCAGGGATATGGCGGACTTCTTGTATTAATGATGCTGGAGGTTGGCATACAAGCACCCTTGTAGAAGATCTTGATCTCAGTTACCGCGCCCAGCTTAAAGGTTGGAAGTGTTTCTTTCTTGAGGATCTCATTATAGAGGCAGAACTTCCAGTGCAGATTAACGCAGCGAAGCGGCAGCAGTTTAGGTGGGCAAAAGGTTCTATGCAAGTTGCTATGAAGCTCTTAACTGATGTTGCATTAGACAGAAAAATACCTGTGGATACCAAGATTCAGGCATTTATACAACTCACTAGACACATTGTGCATCCATTATTCTTAACTCAATTTATTATTTTTCCTATGTTGCTTGCATTAGATTATAAATTGTACGCTGTAAGTTGGACTCCCATTATCGCAATTCTAATCTATATTGCGATGGGCCCTGCCACATACTTATTTATTATAAGGAAAATTTGGAGAGATAAATGGAAAGTGAAGGCTCGCCAATACTTTTATTTGATTTTTTTTGCAACAGGAATATCTGTTAACAATACAGTGGCCATTTTTGAAGCATTGTTGGTAAGAAAGAATGAATTCTTACGTACTCCTAAATTTGGCATTATCAAAAAAGGCGACGAATGGAGAAATAAATCATATGTATTACCTTTTACTAAAATCACTTTATTAGAGATATTTTTTGGAATGTATGGCACTATTGCAATATTCATTTCTGTATTCACGGGAAATCCAATATTTGTACCTATTCTCTTACTTCAAACAATTGGTTTCATTTATATTGCTTATTTGAGCATAGCTCATTCTTCATTTATTTACAATAAATCAAATAAAAGACAACAGACTTCCTGTCAACAAGATCTTTTAATATCAAAGCAATTGTCAAAAATTATTGAGACAAATGTAGAATTAGCCAAAATAGAAAAGACTAAAGTATATATTAACACAATAAAAAAAACGACATACGGCAAGTCAACTATTGGAAAGGCTATGACATCTAAATATTATAGACTTATGGTATTGAGTGTTTTGGGTTTTTTAGCCTTTGGCGCGGTAGTGGCCTTTTATGGTTATGAAAATACAATCTATCCATTGGACAAAGCAGTAGGGTATTTATCCAGAGCACAAGCTGCTCAGTCGCCAGAAGCCGTGGCGAATTACATTAAGCCAGTTAAGTATTTGCTTCCAAATGCGGGAAATCCAGTATGGGTATTTCCCAATCCAAGAACAGATTTCAGCGCAATTCAAAACGAGCTCGATGCAATGCTTTCACGTGCCAATTCAATTTCATCATTGGAGTTAGATAGTGCCGCTTATAATACTGGATTGGCAGATCTACGTAATTCTATTAAAATAATAGAATCTAATTTAATTGAAGCAACTCCTTATCTTTATGTTAGCTTCACTAACATCGTTCTCAGCGCGATCTGGATTGCAATTATTCTTTTTATTTTTGCTATGATGAACAGAGGAAGAGCGAAATTTAAGGAATATGAAAATGTATAAACGATCTCTTGCCATTGAGATTAAATTTATACCACTAATTGTAAGAATTATTATAACTTGTAATTCAATAGGCAACGGACGCTAACTGTTATTCTTCCTTTCTGATTATATCTAATAGCCAAGGTAGAGAGATCTGATATCAAAAGGATTTGGTCAGTTACCCTAGTACTTTCATCATAACTCAGAAGGAGTAATCATCATCCCATATCATTGCAGATTATATGCTTAATCATTCTTTCGGAGGTTCAACTACTTTTACAAAACATGTGGAAAGGTATCACCTTTAGATTTATATAATGATTTAGAATTTTTATCGCATGTCAGCAGAACAAAAAATTGTCGAACGGATAACTTCTGCGGGGACAGCAGGGATAAAAAAAATAGACCTGCGTAAAGAGTTTCAAGATATGGGAATTGATGTTATTATAGAAAGACTTGTAACCTCTGGTGATATATTCATTGATAAGAAAGGCACTGCATACTACTGTTGGCATAAAGATTATTATCTTCAAAATCTGTTAAATACCGATCCAAAATTTCGATTAATGTATGAAACTATCATGCATCTAGAGCTGTCTGTTAATAAAACATCTGATGGTCTAGCGAAAACCCTGGAAACATTGTACAATAATATTAAGAATTCTGAAAAATCCGCTGCAACAAGAAGTCTAGATGGTATTTCACAAGTACATAATAATGATGAATCGACAATGCACTTAGACAGATTCAGAAATGAATTCGATATATCTATTGGAAATAATTCAAGTTCCATTGGGTGGGTAGAACTATCAAAAGTGAGAAATGAGTTATGCAAAAAGCATAATATATCAAATGAAGATTTCTATAGGTTTGTTGAACAATTGACAAATCTCTACCATGATAAATATGAATTATCTACAGGTGGATATGAGGGATTGATTGTCAGAGGCCTGCTCCATGGATTTGTGAGGTGCATATAGGTGTATCCGTATGGTTTAACACAAAACCCTTATCCTAGCAGTCCTACTCCAACATCAATAGATGCTCAAATTTTAGGAGGAAGAAGGCATAAGGAAGCAAAGATGGCTGTATTATCTTGTATCGACGATTTGAATTCTAAAGTTACTACGATCGCAACTGGTAGGGATTTTCGTTTAATTACTCTTATTCAAGATGTTGGATCTGGTAAGACACACCTAGCCTTGCATATTAGAGCATTGCAGCAGATCTGTAAGGATACTGTTATATCATACGCAGACCTATCTCAAGTTTTTCCTCGTGACTTGCATAGTATGTATAGTGCACTCTTAAGAGGTTTTGATAAAGAATATATCTATAGCCTAAGAAAAGCGATTGTTTATTACCTTAAAGACAAGGCAGAACAGAGTAATAAGCAAGCCAAGAAAATTTTCAAATATGGGTTTGTTGATTTCCTTACAAAGAAAAATCTCTCACATAAAGCTGAACGGGTTTTGGATGGGAGTATGGCTCCGGATTACTCTGCCATAGATCGGGTGTTGAACGCAGAATTTTCGAGAGTTGAGACATCCGTTATGAAATTAATAATCGAAGGTAAATTCGGAGATGATGCAGATAATATTACGAACATGGAGCATATTATTAGCAGGATATCAGCAATGGCTAATTTAAATCTAAAATTTTTAAAGAAACTGACCATTCTTCAAATTGATGAATTTGACTCAGATAAAAGGTCATTAGAAGTTGTCAAGGCAATCATTAACGCCCACTTGCCATCAACTCTATTGATGTTGATTTTAACACCTTCTTCATATGAAGAGATACGAAAGAAAGATAATGCTATTTTCGATAGGCTAGAAAAAGCAAACTACAAAATCGATCTAGCAGGTTCAAACACATTGGAAGAGATACTTGATATCATACTAGAATATATAACGCATTATGATCGTCAAAAATGCTTTAAATTAGAAGATGAAAAGGATCTCTCGGCAAAGATAAAAGTAATTTATGATGAATTTCCTGATTTTAGAAATGTTAGATCAATGACTAATATATTATACAATGCAACTGAAAATGCTGCAAAAAGAAACGCTTCAATTATCGACGAAAAAGCGATAGATGATACAATCAAAAGTACGCATCCAGGGCTGCGGGTTAGAGGAAGTATAATGGGCGTACCACTTTCTGATTTTATAAAAATCAGAAGCAGCTCTAATGATATTCATATGCTGGAATCCGATGTTCGTGATGCAGTAAAAAATCTCCTAAACTATGCCCACGACATGGGAAGCGTAGCTAAATTTGAATCAACTAATGGAAATGCCAAGGGAATTGATGTAATTTATAACGATCCCTCGGGAACTAAGGTGGCTGTTGCTGTGGTGATAAACAAAGATCATACTAAGAGTTTTGATCAGATATCTAATACCGTAAAATCTATTGGTTTTGCGGATAAACTACTAATATTAACTAATGCAAATACTGATAGCGGAACTGAGGGAATGACAGTAGTTAACATCGACAGATGTAAAATGACAGACCTAATTTATTTTAGTAGTAAATACAAAAATAACGAAATATTACATGATGACTTGCATCGTGCATTATTGCTAGCAAAATCAATTAAACTGTGTTGATTCATGTAAACATGTTATATCATTACTTTTTAGACGCCAAACTTTTTTAAGAGAGAATTACGATCGTTGCCTTGTGGGTAGGAAAGGAAGAAGCGATAAATTTAAGGAAAACTTTGGAAATCCGTATTATGATGATGTATTTCGCTGCAATATATGTGGCGAGAATGCAGACTTTGTAGTCCAACTCGAACTTATAAAAGAAAGGAGCAATTACAATATTGTAGAATCAGTAAACCAAATGCCTTTTTACTTGTGTGAGAATCATGAATACGTTTACAAGAAAATGCAAAGCAATATAGAGCTAAAAAATTACTTCCTTGAAACCCTTAGGCAAAATCAATAATAGCTCTGCAGAATAATTGCATTACATAATTAGTATGGCAAAAAATAGAGCGTTTAAGACTCTTGAGGACTTTCTAAAGAATTTGCATCAAGAAGGGATCACTCTAATAGATTTCAATGGACAAAAGATCCCTTGTGTCCTTATAAATCCAACTAGATTTCAAGAAATCTTGGGAACGGTTCACGGGAAAAAATTAGCAGTAGATATTTTGCTAAACGTATTCCATGATGGTCAAGATGTTTTTGTTGATGTCAAACTCAATTTTCTGGATATAGGTATTGAAGAAAATTATCTTCTATATGCAAATGATTTATTGGAATTCTTCGAATCATTAACAAAAACAGGAATAATCGGCATCGCACCAGACGATTCTTATCCTAGAAATAATTCAAATATTTTCATGATACAGCTTCCTAAAAAAGAGGCAGCTGAAAATGCACTCAGAATAATTAAAGCTAATGCGAAAAACACAAGGAGATATATTGATGTGAATCGTTATGTATAATAATTATCACAACCTAATCTACTGATGGATAAGAGGAACGACGAAAACACAGAGATCATAACAGAGAATTATCATATCTTTGCGAATATTATAAATATAGATGCTGAAAAATTATCTCTATCAAATATCATAAAAATAGCAAAAAAAATGATGACAAGATTGATAATAATATAATACCATCTGAAATTGATATCCATTTTCAAATGTATGGTAAACATGCATGGGAAGTTGAATATGGTGATAAATGTCCTATCTGCGAAAAAAGGATAGACGAATTCGGTTATTGTGCGTGCGGTAGTCAAGGCGAGTAGATTTTCAGATGATTCAATAATGATCCGTCAAGTACCATTGCATCAGAACAAGGAATAAAAAACAATAAACAAGTATATTATTACAGTAACTATCTGTATTTCGTCTTGTGTGTAGGCTTTAACCATACTTAAAAAGTTAGCCACAGAAATTCAAACACTAATGTTCATTGAACTGCAAACAAAGCTATTTTTGGCTAGTTGACAACAACCGTAAATCCTAAACCTTGAGGTTAACTGTATTGGAGAAATGCGACGGCCGGGATTTGAACCCGGGTTACCAGATTGGCAATCTGATGTCCTAGACCAAACTGGACGACCGTCGCATTATTAACCCAGCAAGTACTTGGGGGCATTTTCATGGTCTTATTTTTGCTTTAATAAACTCTTCGAGCCTATTTTCCTTACGGTTAATCAAAAGTAGAGTATTAAAACCAGCTGCCTGCTTTTGAATAAAACAGGTCTATCTGCGTTATCACAGTAGCGTCATTTATATAATATAAATTTATTACCATAGCAGTTAATAAATTGGAGGGATTAGAAAAATTTTGTTCATCTTTTTGTATTATTGGAATCTGATGACATTCATATTAGAGAAACAACAATAATATCTTGGCATAACAAATTAGGCATATTATTTTGAAAACATTTGTATTTCCAAATTCGCCAACATCGTCTATCCTTGCCCAACAGCATGGTTATCATGAGTGGCTGATTAACAGATTTCTTCAATTCGTGCCAGATGTAAAATCTTTTTTAGAAAAAATGGAGAGAGAACCTCAGTTGTATATAAGGGTTAATACTCTTAAAATCAACACTAAGGATCTAAAGGAAAAACTTGTCTCTAAAGGCTTTGAATTAGAAGATACAATATTAGATGATGTTCTATCTGTAAAAAAGCAAACTTTTCGAGTTGGGGCAACTACCGAATATTTACTTGGTTATTATTACATACAGGATCTTAGCTCCTGTCTGGCAGTTGATGCTTTGGATGTGAGAGAGAGTCAAAGTGTCTTAGATATGGCGTCCGCTCCTGGTGGAAAAACGACCTATATATCGCAGAAAATGAGAAATACTGGCATTCTTGTCGCTTTGGAAACTAATCCTAGAAGAATGAGAGCCTTAAGATTTAATCTCCAGCGATGTGGTGTAATAAATACTTGCGTCTTGAAATTGGATGCAAACAATGCAATAGATTTAAACATGCAATTTGAGCGCGTGATATTAGACGCTCCGTGCAGCTGCGAAGGTATAATTGCAAAGGATAAGTCGCGAAAAATAAATCATAGGCCAGAAGATATTGAATATTGCGCAGCCCGTCAATCAACTTTGATAGAAACAGCGGCTAAATTAGTTAAACCTGGTGGATTGCTAGTATATTCAACTTGTTCTTTTGCTCCAGAGGAAAATGAAACTATTGTAAATCTTCTCTTAGAGAAGCATGATGTTGAAATAGAGCCAATAAGATATGGAAGCGAGGGTTTGACTAGCTTTGGAGTACTTCATTTCAATCTCACGCTGAAAAACACAAGAAGATTTTATCCGCATATCCATAATACCTTAGGATTCTATATTGCAAAATTGCGCGTATATAGTTAGACCATATGTACAGAAGACCCACAAGACAAGAGCTAACGATATTGAATAGAGCATTTAACAAATGGGGAGTCTTTGATTTTTTCAAAAATAAATCTATCCTAATAAAGGAGATAAAAACCCGCAATATCCGCGAAGTTTACTTTTTGTCAAATGAGATAGAAAAGATAGCTCTAAGTGAACAACCGTCATATGCTGGCTTAATGATTGGGGAATTAAAAAAGAATTTTTCACTCTCGATGCAAGGGGCAGACCTTATTTCTAAAATATCTAAACAATTTCCATATATCATTGTCAATGAAACTGCAGAAAAATCTATTCTGTATGGGAAAAATGTTTACAGCAGGTCAATTATATCCACATCGAGTGCAATAAATGAAAACGAAGTTGTGATTATTTTAAACCAAAAGCGAGAGGCGATAGCTATTGGTAAAACTAGATTTGGTGAAAGCCTTTTATTGCAAAATGATAAAATTGCAGTTACTACTATGATTGACGCTGGCTTATATTTACGCAGTGAGGGAAATAAAAGGTAATATATTTATCGGATAATGCATAAATTTATCGTAATATTTCTCTATACTCAAGGCGCAATCATAGAATGCACCTTCTTCAAGACTCCTCTTCAACAATTATATACCTAGAGATATATATCTATATAAAATAGATTAAAACAAACATAAATGCTTACTAACAATTATCAAATTATATAAGATGATATCGACGACAAATAGGAGTTAAATTCCTTTGACTAATAAGGATATCCACAGTATGCTATCGAATCAATGAGAAGTATCTTGTACTCAAAGTCAATCAGATAGGTACTGTTGGATATAAGCACCAAGATGAATGACATAAGACATTTTAAGTGAGGACTTGTCAAAAGGCTACGACAATAGAATCGAACCTAGAAAATCGATATTTTATAGGTATAAATATTTACAATAGAAGACACTGCATTAGATAGAGCGTATTATATAATAACAAATCAAGATACGCCAATATCTGATTCCATTCATAGCTTTATTAAAATTGTCTTTTATTCATATCTAACTATCTGTCGTAGAAGATAAGATTATTACAGTAATTGAAAATAATTGAAAAAGGTAAATAATTAACATTATTATCAGCAACATGTTGCCATCTTGAACTGCAATTATTTATATTATATAATAATGTGTTATTTCTATAGAGAATAAAATTAGTTGGCTATTTTAGACTCAATATAAATGGCGCATAAATATGGAAATTAAGATAGTTACGTCAGTAGCACCTTATGTTACAAACAACGCATCGCAGGCTGTTGAATTAGCACATGAAGATGGCTTTTCAGGTATTGAACTCAATGAAGATCATTTGCACTGCTTAGTCAGAAGAAAGCCTAACTGTCTTAGACTAATCAAAGATTATAGTACAGATAAGCACATGACTAATTCGATACATAAAACACTTCATAGGCCAAGTATTGATTCTGCAAATAAAAATGAGAGGAGGCAGGCACTCGAATATACATTAAAAACAATAGATTATTTGGAATTGGCAGGGATTTCCAGATTGGTTTTACACAGTTTTTGTGATTTGCCATCCTTCTTTCGATTAAGATCTGAACACGCCAATAGACTAGGTTATTATATTGGTGGTAACGCCGTCAAAATTTATGGAGTTCTTGCTCCAGCTTTGAAGGCATATAGAAAGATAAGGCAAGAAAGTTTGAAGGAAAACTTTATGAGTTCGCTTTTTGAAATATCAAAATATGCTTCAGATAAAAAAGTAAACGGGAAATCTATACAAATTGTTTTTGAAGAGCATTTCTCTGATTCGATAGATTATGATTCTATTTCATATGGCAGAGGAAATTTAATCAATGTAATTAGAGGCATTGACACTGCCCATCACTTGATCAGAACAGGAAACAACTCTGATCTCTCAGAAATAACAGAGCTCATTCACTTTCATGCAGTGGATACAAATGGCATATTAGATGATCATAGAACCCTTGGTAAAGGCAAGGTAAACTTAGAAGGCGCTCTATCCGATATTATAGAAAAAAAATTAACGAATGTTGCAGTTCTGGAAGATGGCACAAGAAAGAGTGCATTAAAATCCAAGGAAGTATTAAAAAAACTGGTAAAGAATTTAGAAAAAAAACTGTACAGTTCCTAATAGATTCATAATATCATTGCCTTCATCAAAATAAATAATATTACACTCAGCAGAATAATACAGGATTGATCTTAGTGTAAGGAGATTCCTTAAATAATTTATTTTTGTTAATCTTCCCGATTGATTATGGGTACAATTGCAGAATCAGTTTTTAATATTCATACCTATACTAGATTTAACAAATAATAATAATAAAGTTTTATGTATATCAGATGTGTAATTTACTGCATTCTTTTTAATATTATTATTATACTATCACAACATTCAGATATTGTAATTGATGTTAAAAAGAGAGATTCCTCATTATGTCAATAGAATTATAGTTGAATAGCCTCTGCTTTCAGTTGCATATTCTCCTTTGATCTCTTCAATAACTATTGTTATAGAAATAAGATCATATTTTTTGCATTCACTGGCATCAATGACAACATAATCATCGAGTATGTCTGCGCACTTTAAACTCTCATTACTTATTGAAAAATTCAAAGTAGAAATAGAATTGATTAATAATAACTGATCTCTTCGGTAATTACCTACTCGAATGAGCTTTCCCTCTCTAGGAATAGCTTTAATATTTACCTTTACTTTGCCGATAGGATGTGACGTATAACGCATCATATTGTTAACAGCAACTTCAAACTTGAAAGGATAACCTGCAGTATTCTCTGCCATTTTGCTAACTCCATCATTCATAATTATATCGACCTTTTTGATAGTATTGCCATATTTGACAATCCACTCATTTGTAGTCCTAACAATATTGTCTATAGATGCTTTTCTTGTCGTATTCTCTTCTTGAGATAATTGATATCTGTCTACCCAATCCTTGTAATCTCTACTAATATCGCTTATAAATTCTGAACATGTATTCTGATAATCTTCTATACTGCTAGCTCTCTCAGAATCTGCGTCTGAAGCAAACATAAAATGAACTTCTAGAGACCCTCATAAAAACATGAATTATAGATAGTAAATATATAATATTCCAATGATAATTAGAACAACAGAATGGTATCACTATCCAAATTAATGGGTGAATTAAAAGATAATATTGATCTTAATAAAAACCTTATACAAAGGATTTTAAAGAAGAATCCCAATATGGTATACCAAAAAATCAATGAGATATCTCTTATTACAGGATCGAGATATAATTTGAATCTGCAATTACATTTTCCTGACTCAAAGAAAATTTCTGATATCGAATCTTATGGAGAGGAAAATATAGGAATAGTTATAGATAAACTCCGTAGAAAATTTCCTCTCCCGCGAGAAAATATAAAATTGAAAGCGATAGAATTAATGGGAAATATCAAAGCTCAGGATGCTTATATGTATGAAGATAAGGAAGGAGTCAAAATTATATTTGAAAAAGGTAGGATAGAAGTACTCCCAGGTTCCTGCCACTTTTGGTGTAAAATAGATGAACGCGTAAAATCTTATGGTGACTGGTTGATGAGCAATGTTTATCTTCAATAGATAAATATCTACTGGCATAAGTATAGGATAAAGTTGTAGCAGAATCTTTTATTATGATTTCATCTCAACTAGTCTATACTTATATGAAAGTGTACCTTCAGAATTGTAAACTTCTGCCTTTACAGGCAAAGGCACTTCGTGAGTTAACCAAATTTTACTTGTTTTTGAACCTATCTTATATCCAATAATGAAGGCGTCAAAATTTCCAGCACTTGTCTTGATTTTTTCCTTCTCTATGACTTTAACAGGTACTGACGATACACCTGTTAAAATGGTATCCCAAGGAGCACCAATAACCAAATATTTAGGTTCTCTGGCAATATCTCTTATCGATAAAATTGATTTCTCTATAAGCTCAAAATATTGCTTAAATTCATGTTCGATCGGATTCTTTTGAATTAATTGCTGTTTTGAAAGAAAAATAGTAGAATCTTTGGTTGATGTACCATTGATTACGTGGAAATTTGTTTTCCAATAATCACTAGTATATTTAGAAAATTTGATTGATATATGCGCATCGACAAGTGAATTAATGGAATCACTTGTTGTCAATGTGTAATTTAATTCTGTTCCATCATTGATCTTTTGACCAATTCTCCAAAGATCCGCATCAGTCGGCGGATTAGTAATGGAGGCACCTGGTGCTGAAAAACCGCCCCCTCTAGCAATAATGATAACACTCACTGCTATGCCAAGTATAGAGAAAATTCCTGTCGTTAAAAAAACTATTTGTCTAGGAGACACTTATCTTGAGTGAGAATTGTGGATTATTTAAGCGTAAAGAAAAAAGAATTTTAGACATCTATCCTTCTCTCTTACAGATAGTACTAACCTGTTGGCGTTGCTATAAGGATCGATATTCCAATGATTGTTGCCGTTATTGTCGCTGCGGACTTATTTGATATTAAGGCGCTACGCCAATATCAAAATCAGCATTTTCTACAAATCCGCCTAGATTGCGACTTTCAACACTGTTTATAGAAACTTGAACTTTGGCAGGACCAGTACTGTTGAATTTGATCGGTTGAACTGCGGCAGTACCAGTTTCGGCGAATAGATTCTTAAGATCTAAGAGTGCAGTGCCATTCGAATTTGATACCATAAAATTATAACTGACCCCATTAAGTGGAAATTGAGTGTCATCTAGAAATTCCACGTTAAATCTGGTTTCATTTCCAACACGTATTGTTTCAGGTTCCCAATTCAGCCGAATATAATACGTTCCACGTGGTGTACGTTCTGTCAAGGGGGGTTTGACTACAAGACTTTCTCCTGCTGGCTTGGGAGGTTCACCTTGTCCCGTTGCTAACAGGTTGAACTCAAATTGAACGCGCGGACTTCCTGTTGTTACATCTACAAATGTTTTTGCTTTTACAGGATATGGAAATTCGTTAAGAACCCATATATCGCTATCTACTGACTTATGATATCTTATTATAGTAGTGTCTATTGGTTTTGGAAACGCAGGTAGGGTTATCTTTGCTGTCCCAGAGGGCTTAATTTCTGAACCTCCTATCGATCCGATCTTGCCCCATGAAGCTGAACTTAATGATTGACCAGGAAAAGGAACATAGGCTGACAGCCATTTTAATGAATTAGTGTATGCGCTTCTATATTTTGTCATTTCAGGGGGGATTTCAGATGTTCCCAGAGCAGTTAAATCTAGAGCACTTAGTCTAAAGGTACCGGAAATAACTCTTCCTTCGTCGACTACGAATACGGGAGCAACCCAATTACCTTTATCATCCTTTTCTTTGAAATAAATTGTCATATCGAATGGTCGACCATTGTTAGTATCGAGCTCTCGAATATTGTACTTTACATACATTCCTTTTTTTGCTCCTTCTCCAATATACCAGTTATTATCAACCGCGTATGCATTTTTTACGTTGTAATTAATTGCTACGCCTATAACAGAAGAGATAAGCATAGCCGCTAAAATGAGGCGACGAAAATTATTGCTAATCTGAGGTTTACTTTCACTTGTCATGATTATAATAGAATATATGGAATTGATAAATATTTATATCTTATAGCTTGGCAAAAATTATCCCTGCGAGATCATAATAGTATCTGCAAACAAATAAGTAACAGATCAAGGAAGATACTATCTGTGTGTAACTGTCCAAAAGTCCACTTTTATGAGGTAGATTTTAAATTGGCAGGTATGAGGGTTATGCCTACTCATAAGAACTGTGGAGATTCTCTAAACGAAGACCAATCTTCCAAATTCGAAAAAGAATTAATAAAATACTGGGGCTTTGAGGAAAAAGTATAACACGGAGCAACTTCAACCCTTCTTTATAAATGAAAATGGTAAATCGTTTAAATTCATCACATAGAACCGGTTTACAGACGCGTCAACTTTATTAATGACGATAGTAAAGCTCGTTCAGGTGATTTGGATTGTCCAAAATGCTAAATGTAAACATAGATACTGCTGGAGTCGATCAAAATGAAGCAAAAGAATGGGTTAACGAAATGGCAAACGTTTATGCAGATATGGAAATTGAAGATGTCAATGTTTCCGGAAATAAAATTTCGTTCAAAGCAGGATTTTCAGGAATGGATGATACAGAGCCAGATGATGTTAAGATGAAAATTGAAGAATATTTGACTATGAACGAAGCATTCCAGGCTAAGGACGTTTCTGTCAAATAAACACAAAACAGTTATTTTTTTCTCAGTTTTTGCCAAATAACATTGCTAAGGAATCAGGATTAGTCATTACACAGATTTAAATACGACAATAACGAGGTACTTTTGGTTAGTAGTCATGACTTGTAAAGGTATATGCGTTCGTCACAAGGCACAAAAGCCGGTTGGATCCGGCCGATATGCTAGTGGACAAAAACGCTGTCAAATTTGTGAGATTTTTATTAAATGGGATGGATTATGGTGTCCATGCTGCGGATATAGACTGAGAACAAAACCACGCAATCTAAAATATAAGGCAAAATTAAGAGCAAGGAATAAAAAGTTAGAGCCTATTACGCCCGCTGTAATAGTACGATAATTTTTTTAAGATAGCTTTACTTGTGTTTACAAGGTTGCTCTGCAACCTTTCTAATTGCTGCATGTCTTTTGTCAGATCCATAGATAGCTGTATTAACTTGCTATAGGTACTCAAGAATCGATCATCTTTTTCTGTTAAACATCTATACCCAATTTTACCAAGATAATAGTAACAATCCGATACCATGCCTTTTTTTAGTAAATGATTTATTTTTATCCTGATCAGTTCTTTGTCATATTCAGAAGAATTTAATTCGTATATACCCTCGGCGCATCTATATATAGTAGACCTTGTAGCTCTTTCTAATCCTATACATTCCAAGGCTATTTTGATACCATCAGCTATGTCTTGATGGTCCGCAGTTATTGTTCTTATCTGGTGTAATTCATGTATGGGCATTGGTTTAATTTCTGACAGTGCTAGTATGCCTTTCAGAAAGTCATATGCCGCTATCTTCAGCCACATTCCTGCTAATACAGAGTTCTTCTGAATACTTTTAGTAATTTTCTCATGATAAAATAAGGAGTTAATTATCGATTTTTTTCCAACTCCTCTGAGTACAGCTAGATAATGTTGAAAAGCACAGATCTTATTTAACGATGATGATAGAATTAAACTATCGTTGTCTTGTATTATGGTCATATTATATAAATTCAGTATATCAATTACCGATATTTTTTTTTGAGCGATCAATTCCAATCCGTGGTCAGCCAGCCGGACAAATCTATTGCGCTGAGGTTTTCCATTAAAAATAGCAACGTCATATTCACAACAATCAAAGGACATTTCAGGATTAGTTGCCCGGCATCCGATTATCCCAACCGGATATCGAATATTGTTATTTATGTACTCAATAAGATCATTAGGTATGGATTTCAATATTATCAAAATTTAATATGACAGTTATTGACAAACATTGTAAGGAAGAATTTACAAATGACTAGAATAGTTTCAAAACCTCATAGCCTTACGATACATACGTAGGAATTGTATACGACATAAGTTTTATATGAAGAACGAAATTCATTGTGCTTGAGCTCCGGTGGTGTAGTCCGGTTAAGCATTTCGCCCTCTCAAGGCGACGATCCCGGGTTCAAATCCCGGCCGGAGCATTTAATTTTCATTCTGCAGGATTCGGTAGTCCGGTAATTCTCTTCATATGTTCTGGTCGATAGACCAGAATAATAGGGGGACTATCATAGTCGTCATTATCCTGCAGCCATACTGAAAAGCAAAGGGAGTGATAAAGGTTATTCTATATTTAAGAATTTTCTTTGAGATAGAAAAATAACTACAGATTAATGAAAATTATGCAAAGGTGTATTAGTTATACCAAAATTCTAGATTAATCATTATCCTGAAAATTTATTTAACAAAGATGATATTGGTATTGTTGATAGTTATTATTTGATAGTCACGATGAAGAGCTTTTGGACAATTACTTCGATTTGGTTGTTTGTATTTATAAGATCGGTTGTATATATTCACCATAAAAATTTAAGCCATTAGCGCTATTTATTTAGATTTACTACGCAAAATTTAATACTAAGCAGTAAAGTGCACACTTATAATTATACACTGCAATTCGTTTGTACTGATGGAAAATGACAATCCGATATATCCAGGATCCATTGTTGAAAAAAGCGCAGGTCATGATTTTGGCATTAATTAACAAAGATTGTAAGATGATGTCATTCTATGATATGGGCGCTATGATAACCTGATTTGCATTTGGGACACATTGAATGAACACCTATACATTCAATACAATAGTCGCTTGCTGACAGGAATTCAGATTCTTCTCCTGTGTAAAAACAGCTTTCACAAAATCTTTTCATTTGTAAATTCTAATTATTCGGTTAAATTCAGACCATTTATTAATCTTTTTTAGACATGTCAGGTGTAGAAAGTATTTCTCACATCAGAAGACTAATTTATCGTTTTAGTTCGTGTTGACATTATCTTAAGGATGGCGTTTTTCAACTGGTCAACATTCGTGTCCTTAACATAAACTGACAGGCATAGTATGCCATTATCTAATGGAAAACTCATTAGAGCAATTTTTTGGTGTTCAGTCAAGCTATATTTGACTTTGCCTAACCTGTCGCTAAAATTTTGGAATAATGCCATATTTGACAGGGAGTTTATATACATTTCTTGCTCTTCCGAATCCTGTAGTAAGGGTTCAACACCCTCTTGAAAGCCTCCCTCTATTACCTCTCCTTTATTGTTAACAATACCAACGAACCTTATATTGCGATCAAGTTTTATTAATACATCACATAAGTTGCGTCGCACGATAAAGAATCTTATTGTTGGTGATATAAATCGGTTGTTGCCTTTGTGTCCATATACTGTTAGATCCCTAACCAATTGTATCTTAAATCTATCTTAATTTAATCCGGTGATTGTTATAGCTTCAAACTAAATTATTTTCGTATCTTTTTCCAAAATATATACTAGTATACTTTAATTAAAATTATAAATTTCTGACTTCAGTAAAATGCATTGTTGAAACTTTGTAATAAATTATTTCACCGCGCCTCTCGACAACTGCAATAATGGCATCCTTTCCCATTTTTCTGATGTCTTTAATCATTTGCGAAAAAACGCCAACTTCTAAATTTATGCCTTCATTTATTCCAAAGACTACATACTTTGCAGGCTTGCTGTCAAAATCTCCCCTCTCATATACTCTAAAATCAACGCCGAATCCAAAGCCCTCTTTTGCTACGTATCCTCTGCTTCTGAGGTCACGATAAATAAGAAATTTTGTCAAGATATATTTGTCATGTTTGAATATGACTTCAACTAGAGAATCAAAATCGAGGTTATTTATTTCTCCTTTCAAGACAAGACGTTTGGTATAAATCAAGTATAGTGCCTCATGAGGTTTCAATAGATATTGAGAATTCTCCTTTTCTCCAAATCCTTTACTCCTTAATTGATCTTGAAATCGACTATCTTTAACGATAATTTTTAGTTCTTTTTCAGCAAGAAATGCTTCGATTACATATGGAAGTTCATTACAGGAAGAGGGAGATTGTTGTGGGAAAGAGGAAGAAGTTGATGATGACGGTGATGACATAACGATTAAATCGGAGTATATGACCACATTTAAGCATTCAAATTAGTGAATATTTATGAAAGGAGTCAATTATCGCGAGCCTCGTGGGATGCCCTATGTGAGGCGCGAATATATATCCGGAAAGCCACAAATAAAAATTGCGAGATTTTCCTCGGGGCAGGCACGGAACGACTATGATTACAAGGTTCAAATGCTTGTTACAGAAAAAATGCAAATAAGACATAATTCTTTGGAATCAGCAAGGTTAGCTGCAAATAAGACAATGGCAAAAGCAGGAGATTTGAGTTTTTTTTCTATGTTAAAGGTGTATCCACACGTGATTTTGAGAGAAAATAAGATGATTGCAACAGCGGGTGCCGACCGCTTACAAGAGGGTATGAGGAGAGCTTTCGGCAAGTCTACAGGATTAGCTGCACGAGTTCAACCAGGACAGGTAATTTTTGAAGCCCATGTCTCTGCTGCTAACCTCAATCTTGCTAAAGATGGCTTCAAGGTAGCATCTAGTAAATTAGGATGTCCTACTACAGTGAGAATTATTCCTCTAAGGGAACACATCACACAAAAAGACTAATAAAGCTGGGCTCATTTTTGGCATCAAGTTTTAATATCTTTTAGGTAATGCAAATCCATTGTTTTTGCAGATTATTAGATCACTGTGGCATTCAATTTCTGTTCTCATGGTGCTCGTACTTT
Source organism: Nitrososphaeraceae archaeon (assembly GCA_035639375.1). GTDB lineage: Archaea > Thermoproteota > Nitrososphaeria > Nitrososphaerales > Nitrososphaeraceae > JAJNBK01. Next base: position 5,211 of record DASQYF010000045.1, on the reverse strand, counting down.
TTTTTAGATTGCCATCTTCTTCTATTATTATGAATAGCACATATCATACAAGTTCTAACTATCTTGGCACCATGTTACATTCATTCAAATATCCTTGCTTATAACAACACAAAGTTTATTCTTGTACTAGTACAACCATATCCGTCATAATATTATGCTGCCAGTCATTTCAGATATCGATGATTCAACTTTTAAAGACAAAAAGGTCTTTGTGAGAGTTGATTTTAACGTCAGCATCAACAATGGTTCGGTGGGAGAAGATTACAGAATTCGAATGACAATTCCAACTATAGAATATCTTACTACACGCCGTGCCAAAGTAATTATAGCATCGCATTTAGGCAGGCCCAAAGGTTTTCAATCTCATTATTCTTTAGCACCCGTAGCAAGGAGATTATCTGATATAATGTGGAAATCAAAAGTTAGTTTCGCTAATGATTGTGTAGGTGATTCGGTTCAAAAAGTTATAGAAAAAATGAATACAGGCGATATCTTATTATTAGAAAATCTACGATTTTACAAGCAAGAAGAGACAAATGATTTTGAGTTTTCAAAGCAACTTGCGTCTTTGGCTGACATATATGTAAATGACGCATTTAGTACTTCGCATAGAAAACATGCTTCTACTTATGGGGCAGCAAAGCTTTTTGATTTACGTTTAGCAGGATTCAACCTTAAGAAGGAGGTGCAATACCTATCAATGATAAAAGAAAATCCTGTCAGACCATTTACTTTTCTAGTTGGAGGAGTAAAGATAAAAGATAAAATAGGAGCACTAGAAAATTTGCTTCCTAAAGCAGACAAAGTGTTGATAGGTGGTGCGGCAGCCTATACTTTTCTGAAGGCAAAAGGTCTGGAGACAGGAAATTCGCTAATAGATTTTGAACATTTGTCTTGGGCAACAAACGCACTTTCCACTTTCGGCGAGAAAATAATGCTTCCTAATGACCATGTTGTATCTTCTTCTTCTAAAGATATTTATGCAAGCGTTGTAAAAGGTGATATTCCCAAAAATATGGCAGCGTTTGATATAGGTGTGGAAACCGCTCAGAGATATTCAAATGAAATAGCTTGCAATGGATCGGGCACCGTATTTTGGAATGGGCCAATGGGATTATTTGAAAACGGACTTTTTGCAAATGGGACAATTAGTATTGCCAAAAGTATGGCACTGGCATTCTGGCGCGGGTCAAAAACCTTGATTGGCGGCGGCGATACTCTTGAAGCAATGAAAAAAGCAGGTGTCTCGGAAGGAGAGGTGAGTCATGTTTCTACTGGCGGCGGTGCTACTCTAAGGTTTCTTGCTGACGATGATATGCCGGGAATCAATGCATTAAAAAAGTAATACACAATTATCCTTGGGCTGTGATAGTCCTGTCATTTTAGAAAGATTATAGATAAGCCTAGATTACATTTATTTTTATTGCTTTCATGTATGAAATAGCATTATTTTCTGCACCGATCATCAACATATACTCTCCGGACTTCAAATCTGAGGAGGGAGTGAAGATAAACGAAATTTGTTTTGACTTTCCATTGGCAATAGAAAACGATTGTTCACTGAAAGATCCCGTAGAATTTCCAAGATCTCCAGTTGGCGTAAAAGTACCAGATTTTATCATGTTGATTGTGTTATCTGAGGAAGAGGATAATGTTGATGATGTTTGTAAATTTAACTTAATCTCGGCACTCTTTCCTTTAGCAATAGTTACCTCTTTTTCAGAAGATGAGACAGAAAATGGTACCTCTTTATAGGAGTCGACCCTTCCTATTTTATTTTCTGACCATTCAGTGAACCAGACGTCGTTATTTGTTCCTACTGAAAACTGCAGTAAATTCGCAATGCCACAGTTGTTTGCGCTATCGGGTTGGCATTGACCGAATAATGCATTTTGGGTCGGAATCCAGTATTCAACGAGAGTCATATTGATAGGATTAAACACAGCAATTTTATTTCCTGTGTGTTCGTTAAACCATATCGATCCATTTGATCCTTTCTGTATCCAGTAAGGAAGAGTATATGCTCCTTCTTCGCTAGTACTATTGCGACCAAAAACTCTAGAAGAAGCTTGAGAAGTAACAAATTTTGTAATTCTTCCATTAGAATGATCTAGTTTATAAAAAATGCTTGTTCCGTGGTCGGTAACCCATATGTCATCATTATTATCTAGTGTAATTCCGACAGGCGAGTTTATGTCAGGGGGTAATTCAAATACTTTGAAAGTTTTCGAATTTGTGTCATACTTGAAAATTTCGCCTTTCTTTGCGAATGCCAACATAGATAGCCACACTGTGTTGTTATTTTCGTCAACTATAACAGATCCAGTGCTAATAAGGTCGGGATCTATACCCGCGAATCCTTGAAGAGGTATAGGAATTCTGGAAATTCCATCAGAAGTACCATTCCTCATTTCTGTTACATTTGCAAACCAAAGAGAAGGTGAGCGTATGCCTACAAGGTAAATGTTTCCTGAGCTATCAAAATCCATAGATACTGGATAAGTCGTTCCGAAAGATTTCGAAATTTCGGGAATATTAAAAATCTCAAAAGTTTTCAAAAGATTGTTGTATCTCCAAATTGCATTTTGTTTCTCGTCGGTAAACCAAATATTATTTTCACGATCCACTTTTATTGTCCATACCTGGGAAAAGTCGATCGGATTCTGTCGGGATCTCCATATAGGAATAGTGCGTTCGTGATCAAATCTATTCTCTTTAGTATTGTAACTTCCAAGAATGCCGTTCTTGGTTGATATGTACCACACTTTGCTTGCATTATTATCTACAGCTATACCAAGTGGCATCTCACATGTTGTAGGAAGAACGTACTCATTCACGAATTCATTTGAATTAGGACGAGTATTATTACCGCAAAATTGGTTTTGAAATTTATCAATTGCAGCATTTCTTGAGCTTTCTATAAGTTTATCTGATAAATCGTTGCTGCTATCATTATTCAAATAAAATCCAATAGCAATGGCAACTACTACAATTATACCCAGAAGTGCATAGATTGCATTTTTTTTTGATTTTGATGGATTCGAGGAAGATGCGGAGGAATTGGCGTTAATCTTATTCTTGACCAATAACCTAACAAGAGATTTTCTTTCTTATATTTTTCTCTCTTTATTAATTGCATATGAAATTATCATATTTAGGAATTGCTTGAGTAGGAGAAAATTTATTTCTCAAAATCAAATATGAACAACATCAACGGGCTGAGTTACTAGCATCAATCAATTCTAGCGAAAGCCTGAATAGTATTTGCTATCCTTTTACTCGAAATTTTTTGGGAGAACGTCTAAAGCATTTATAGAAATCTGGATATATAATTTGCTATGTTGGCATTTCATTGCTATAAGTTGATTTAGAATGTCGTAAACTTATCTATATAAGCCTGCAACATTGTAATTCTGCCTCCGATTTTCTGATTTCATTTTGCTGCAATTGTCTTATTCCTAGATATCATGGAAATATTATTGATGTTCAAAAGAAGCATTGGTAATGCTAAAGATTTTGTTGCGTTATTAGCATGCATCTTGTTAATATTACGCAAATAATCTATCTATTACTTACCTAGTCCAAATTCATTTTTAATCTCTTTTATGAGGGAGTGCTGTAATTTTCAGTTCTTTTTCGTGTGAATGTTTTGATTGGTAATTCAGTAATATCTTATATCTCTCTGTAGTAGAGTTTTTTTAGAAACTCAACGATTAAAAATATATTAAAGGCCATTATAATTTCAACAATCATAGGTTATTAGTGGCAGTTGAAAAATATCCTAAATTTTTAATTATTAAATTTTTTTTCTTCTATATAATGGCTCAGCTTGTTTCAGTATTGTATCATAATGTATCAAACGTAAGAAGGGGAAGAAGGTTAACAATCATCACTTTGTTTTATTATTCGTCTTCGTCTTCAATCTATGTATAAGATTTGATAATTAATAGATTAGCAGTCCATCTTTTAGTCGTGGCTTTTTATGTTATTGTGATTCTATTTCTATCTACTATTTTCAATATTACCTATATTTCAATTGGCAGTGCCATGGGACATATCTTAGAGTAATTTTAAGTGATTTGTTACTTTGTCAATTAATCCAGAAGGCCCTGGACCTATTCCAATGCAAGTAACTGTTCCAGCGGGAATTTGCGTTAAACCACTATCTTGAATCACTGCTACTGTTAAATGTAAACTTTCTGCATGTTTCCTTATTTCAAGAAGTTCACCTAGAGTTTGGACCTTGACTACTACCTTTGCCTGACCTGCTTTAAACCAAGAATTAAACCAATTAAGGTTCCTTATTTTTGTGATTTCTACTGCCATTACGGCTGCGTGAGCTACCTGTGCAGCCAGTTTGCCTGTGCCCATTCCTAAATCCTTTCGAACAACAATTACTTGTTTGAAACCTCCTCCTCTATTTATTATTACTATCACCTTCAAAATTTTATATAATTAAAATTTTTGTCTCCTCTTTTTCTATCTATAAGTATAGATGCATCCATATTTTATTATTGGTTCTCACCTTTAAATTTGATGTTTGTTTATGAAACTTGGAACGCACAATGGTAAGAGAATGTTGCTATACAGATTGCTAATCTTGCTGATGCTTTTATTTTGGTTTAATTCTATCTTAAAAATAACCAAGAATTTTTTGTGAATATCTAAGCATGTGCTTTGTCTTCTATTCTGTCAAATTTCAGAATGTGTTTATATTTGGCAAATTTCTGCAATATATTATATTATAATATTCATAGCTGTTATCAAAAGATATTGTTGTGAGTATACTAACATTCTGATTGGCCAATATAGTTTGACTTCTTCTATATTAAAGATATATTATATTCAATTGGGTTACTTTTGACGTTACCTTCTAAATTGGAACATACCATGTCTGAATGAGCATAAAAAATATCTGTCACAAATAAGGTCGAAGAAATGAAGACATATAAAATTCCCCTTGTCAGTATAATGGTTGTAAGATTATGATCTCACGTCAGGATACAATTTAAAAAGAGTTGTGTTGTAAACTATCTATATTTGAGTAAAGAGGCATATACTATCGATGACTTCGCGCGCTATTATCTAATATGATATATGAGAATTCTAATGTCTTCTAATTTAATAATGGACATGCACAAAATTTTGACAGTAACTATATTATGTCAAATCTCTTCTCAAAATAGCAAATTGCTGTAGTAATATAGAGGA
>DASQYF010000044.1:0-3104 GCA_035639375.1 Nitrososphaeraceae archaeon | reverse complement strand
AAAGAAAAGAAGAAAACCCAAATCTTAACCGTATTTAAGGTAAGATACCTATGAGATTCAAGAAATTTACAAAAAAAGAAAAATTCGGGGATGAGATAGCAGAAGAAGAAGAAGAAAAAGATATTAGCAAATTGACAACATCATAAAAAAACACACAAACACAAACACCTATTCGAAAATAAATAGCTTCCTGAAATCCTGCGTTTGTTAAATTTTGCGAAAATAACTACTATACTCATGTACCTAGAAGCTTTAAAAAGGATAATAATCATAGTCAGTGGTGCTCTTATTTTAGTATTATTATTTGGATTCGACAAGATAACAGCATAAAAGAAAAGTAATAACTATTATTTACTTAAATAATTATTATTATAAATTATGTTTTCATAAATCTTCTATAAAAACTTGATTGTTACTAAATTCAATTAGGCAATTAATGTACCTTCTAATTGGTATATTTATCATGTTTTCTAAACGCTACATAATATGCCACTGTAGCTCCAGCAATAGCAATAAGATACCAATAAGGTATCACAAAATTACCGCCAACATTCAATGCCCCCAAATGCATAGAAGTCCAATCAGAAAATTGCATTAATTGTTCGCCTTTTGGATCATCTTTGAGTGGTACCAACCATCTGTTCACAAACCATGCAAAATCTTCTACAGTAATTGCAGTTACTAGATTTGCTAAGCCAAGAAAAAATGCTTGTTTTCTTTTGCTCTTTCCAAACAACCTGAACGTCATGTCATCGAATAAAGCAGCGAAACTGATAAGGATAAAAATGAAAAGCATAGGAAAGAGATGGTACTGATACATGTTACCGATTATTGGTTCTGTCTCCCTGCTTCGATCAAAATTAGGATCAATTACCTGTACTTTTCCATTTGACATTTGCAATGCAGGATCTTTAATATAATAGTATTCAAGATGAGCAAAACTCACAGCAAAAATCACACATATAACAGCTGTCGAAATAAATTCAATCCTTCTTGCGCCTAAGTGCTGGGTAATGCGATCCCTTGAACCAAGATGACGATGATAATGACGACTTTGACTAGGACGATTATTATTATTGCTACTGCCACGGTCAATGCTTTCATCATTACTACGATGACTAATATCGTCATCATTATAATGATCATCACCTGCAGGAGAATTAGACTTTGATCTGATATCCATCAAACAGAACAATTGAACTTATATCAGTTTATATCATTTTGACCTTTCATCTATGAGATCATCGAAACCTTTGACAAGATAAAGGAGGAATAATTTGGTACATAATTTTTCTTTGTATAAATGATTTCACATTTTAGACAACTGACGATATTCAGAAAGCTAGCAGAATGTGTGAAAAAAGAGATGTAGATGAAGAAGACACCGATAAAGTTTAGCTAAAGATAATTTTGTGTCATATAGCCTCCGTGCTATTAATGCTAATTCAAGTTTTTTATATATTACCAAAGTTATATAGATTCTCCTTTTGTCTAGGAGAAAATGGCTAGCGGGGATACACCACACCAACTGTCACTCTATCAATAGCGATGAAAGCACGTTTTAAATCTGATGTATTGAATAGTTCGATAGAACGGTAATCGGTACTTGCAGAACCATCTCCACGTACTTTTATAGAGCCTGCCAAAGGTTGTATAATAGCAGTGTTAGGTTTTGGAGATTCAAAGATAGATTCATCAAGTAGTATTTCATTCTCCTTGAATAATTTTAAAATTTCTTTTTGCAGATCAAGCCATAATATTGTATAATTTTTACACAACTCTGTACCAGAATCATCAAACCAGTGGATGTCAATATACATTGGTCTATGTCACCTTTATGCAAAGATTCCTCTGTTTATGATCTTGGAAATGGAGCGCGCAAAAATCATTGTCACACTCATAGCAATGCCAACCTGATAGAAAATAGCAAACTATGCACTTTCCTATCGGCTTGTTGTAGTCATAATTCTTTCGAGGTTTTGAAGTCTTTTGTTCTCTTTGTCGTTGTTGCTTCATAATAATGGATGGCTCCTATCTTTATCCATTAACAAAATTACTCTCTGCGATATTATTCATACACAAAGCATTTAGGCCCCAGAAATAGCTACTACTTCTTCTACACAGCCAGAAGTCTTCTTAGAATGATTCAACTTTATTTAGTTAGAAATTTAATTATATAAGGATTAACATTTTAGTCGAGTATAAGATTTATTTCAGCCGTCGCTATGAATTCTGGGTATGATCAACGATTACGAAAAAACACTTATCGAAGTTACAGTTATTGGAAAAGATCGTAAAGGAGTAGTTGCAGATATCACGAATTTTATCTTCGGAAATGGAGGAAATATTGAAAAAATTAATCAGAATGTTGTTCGTGGCCTATTCGGAATGCAGCTTGAGGCATCTTTTCAAAAACTGAATATGGATAAGCTTGACTCTGGTCTGAAGAAATTATCTGAGAAATTACACATGGAAATTAAGGTACATTACCAAGAACCAAATAGGATTCGAAACGTAGCAATTCTGGTTAGCAAGGAGGATCACTGCCTATTGAAAATTTTAGAGGCCAAGAAGAAAGGTGAGATCAATGCTAACTTTTTTGTAATTATTGGAAGTAATGATAACAACAACCTCAAGTTAATTGTAGAGGACGCTGGAATACCATTCCATGTTGTGAGCAATGCAGATCAAGTAAAAGCAGAAAACAAGATCCTACAATTAAATGAACAATACAATGTTGATCTCATAGTCTTAGCAAGATATATGCGTATATTAACTCCTAACTTTGTATGGAGGTATCCAGATAGGATTATCAATATACATCCATCACTCTTACCTGCATTCCCTGGGGCATATGCATATATCCAAGCATTTGAAAGAGGAGCAAAGATAGTTGGATGTACCGCTCATTTTGTGACTGAAGATCTAGATCAAGGTCCAATAATTTGTCAAGAATCTTTTAAGGTTTTACAGTCAGATACAATAGAAAGTATCAAAATGAAGGGACAGTCGTTAGAAGCCTCAACGTTACTTGACGCTGTAAAGTTATATTTAGAAGAAAGACTTGAAGTATACTGGGGAAGAGTACATATAATGGAAGAAGG